>JAIIAN010000206.1 GCA_022717655.1 Bacillota bacterium
CTGTGCTTAAATATAAAGAAAAGAGAGGAATAACATTATGGGATTTTCAACCGTACCATGTAATGAATTTGTGGAAGTACTGGCATCAAAAGCACCTGTACCTGGCGGTGGCGGAGCATCTGCATTGGTTGGTGCTGTTGGTACTGCACTTGGAAATATGGTAGGAAGCCTTACCGTTGGCAAGAAAAAATATGCAGAAGTAGAAGATGAAATGTGGGAATTAAAGAAAAAATGTGATGAACTTCAGAAAGATTTCCTGCGTTTAATCGAAAGAGATGCAGAAGTGTTTGAGCCGCTTTCCAAAGCTTATGGTATGCCTAGAGAGACAGAGGAAGAAAAAGCAGAAAAAGCAAGAGTAATGGAAATCGTATTAAAGGATGCCTGCTCTGTACCGATGGAAATTATGGAAAAATGTTGTGAAGCAATCGAAGTGATTGTTGAATTTGCAGCAAAAGGTTCTACTCTGGCAATCAGTGATGCAGGTGTAGGAGCTGCATTCTGTAAAGCCGCGTTAAAAGGTGCAAGTTTAAACGTCTATATCAATACTAAGTCCATGAAAGACAGAGAGTATGCGGAAGAACTGAACAAAAAAGCGGATGCAATGCTGGAAAAATATACAAAAATTGCAGATGAAACATTTGACAGTGTACTTTCCAGACTGAAATAAGAGAAAAACAATTGCGGAGGTTTAAGAAATGGCAAAGAGATTACTGGGTAAAGAAGTAACAGCAGCATTAAACGAAAGAATTAAAGCAGATGCGGAAGCACTGAAAGCAAAAGGAGTAAATCCAACTCTGTGTATTATTCGTGTTGGTGAAAATGAAAGTGATATTTCTTACGAAAGAGGAGCAACAAAACGTTGTGAAACATTAGGAGTAGCATGTGAAAAAATCCTTCTTCCGGAAGATGTAAGTCAGGAAGAACTGCTTGCAACAATCGATAAAGTAAATAAAAATGACCAGATTCACGGAGTTTTATTATTCCGTCCGCTTCCAAAACATCTGGATCAGTCTGTAATTGAGAATGCACTTGACCCTGCAAAAGACGTGGACTGTATGACAGATGGTTCTATGTCTGGCGTATTCACAGGCAAAAACGTTGGTTTCCCTCCATGTACACCACAGGCATGTATGGAAATCTTAGATCATTATGGAATTGACTGTACAGGTAAAAAGGCAGTTGTTGTTGGAAGAAGTCTTGTTGTTGGTAAACCGGCAGCAATGATGCTGATTAAGAAAAATGCAACTGTTACAGTGTGTCACACAAGAACAGTAGATATGCCATCTGTAGTAAGAGAAGCAGACATCGTAATCGTAGCAGCAGGACGTGCGGGTGTTGTAGATGACACTTATTTAAGAGCAGGTCAGGTTGTAATCGATGTAGGAATCAATGTAAATGCAGAAGGAAAGCTTTGTGGAGACGTTGATTTTGAAAAAGCAGAACCAATCGTAGAAGCAATTACTCCGGTACCAGGCGGTGTTGGAAGTGTAACAACATCCGTATTAGTTGGACACGTTGTAGAAGCTGCAAAACGTAAATTTGCTTAAGTTACATAGTTGTTATTCTTAGGAATAGACAGGTTGGAATTCAATTGTGAGTTCCAGCCTGTTTTTCGTTCTAATAATGGAAAAACGGGCATATACTTTAGCAGTATAATAAGGGGGAATCTATATGGATACCTATAATATCTATAAAGATATACAAGCCCGTACAAGGGGAGAAATTTATATTGGTGTGGTAGGACCGGTACGGACGGGGAAATCTACCTTTGTAAGAAGATTTATGGAATTGGCAGCACTTCCCAATATGGAAGAAAACCAGCAAAAAGAGGTAAGAGACCAGCTTCCGCTTAGCGGTTCTGGAAAGCTAATTACAACCGTAGAACCCAAATTTATTCCGAAAGAAGCTGCAAAAATACAAATAGCAGAGGGATTGGAGGCCAAAATTCGTCTGATTGATTGCGTTGGATATATGGTGCCTGAGGCGGCAGGAAATATAGAAGAAGGAAAAGAACGGATGGTAAAAACTCCCTGGTATGCGCAGGAAATTCCATTTCATCAGGCAGCAGAGACCGGAACGAAAAAAGTCATAGAAGAACATTCCAATATTGGTCTGGTGGTGACTTGTGACGGCTCATTTGGGGAAATTCCAAGAAAAAATTACATAGAAAGTGAAGAAAAAACGGTGGCTCAGTTAAAAAGAGCCGGAAAGCCATTTTTGATTCTTTTAAATTCTCAGAAGCCATACAAAGAAGAAACACTGGAATTGGCAGAAGAATTGAAAAAGAAATATCAGGCTGGTGTGATTAGTGTAAATTGTGAGCAGTTAAGAAATGACGATGTGACGAGAATCCTTGAGAGAGTGTTGTATGAATTTCCGATTGTCCAGATGGAATTTTATATTCCAAAATGGGTAGAAATGTTATCTTCGGAGCATTATTTAAAAGAAGAACTGATTTCGTGTGTACAGCAGATGATGGGAACAATGCATTACATAAAAGATGTGACAAAAGACCGGCTGGAGTTTGAAAGCCAGTATGTAAAAGGATTATTTTTAGAAACATTAGATTTATCAAGTGGAAAAATAAAAATCCGTATTGATATGGATGACAGATGGTATTATGCTATTTTGAGTGAAATGACAGGGGTTGATATTTCGGATGAATATGAACTGATTCATATGATGCAGGAACTTTCTAAGATGAGAGGGGAATATTTAAAAGTAAAAGACGCAATGGAATCCGTTCAGGCAAAAGGATATGGTGTGGTAACTCCGGATAAGACAGAAATTCGTTTGGAAGAACCAATTATCATAAAGCAGGGAAATAAATATGGAGTAAAGATTAAATCTATCAGTCCTTCCATTCATTTGATTCGTGCCAATATAGAAACAGAGATTGCGCCGATTGTAGGAAGTGAAGAACAGGCAAAAGATTTGATTGCCTATATTAAATCCAACAATTCCGGAGAAGAGAGCATCTGGCAGACCAATATTTTTGGCAAGTCAATTGGACAATTGGTAGAAGATGGAATTCATCGGAAATTAATACAGATTAGTGAGGAAAGTCAGGTGAAGTTACAGGATACCATGCAGAAAATTGTAAATGACAGCAAGGGCGGTCTGGTCTGCATTATTATCTAAGGAGTCTGTATTATTGATTGACTTTTGAGCCATGAAATTATATAATTACAGGGAGAAAGAAAGTAGAAAAAGCAGAGTCGGTGCAGATGTGGAAACAGGTGAAATTCCTGTGCAAGTCCGTTACTGTACAGCCAGATACACATGTGCCGGAGAAAAAGAATATCTGCGGCAACCGGATGTTTTGAAAGAATAAAATGTGCCGTTGTCAGGAAATCTGACAGCGGTTTTTTGATTCTTATGAAACTTCATTTTAAGAATCAAAAACTGCCCTGCTTTCAGAAACTTTAGAGAAGAGAAAAATACAGCGAGAGAAAAGGACAGAGATGGCACATAAAACAGGTCTGGAAGAATATTACATTATTAAAAATAATAAAAAAATGCGTTATGGTTATACAACTGGTTCCAGTGCAACGGCAGCAGCAAAAGCGGCAGTTAAAATGCTGTTGTCAAAAGAAGCAGTGAACACGGTATCACTTATGACGCCAAAAGGGATTTTATTAAACCTGGAGATTCTTCATATCAACATCGAAGAAAACCAGGTTTCTTGTGCTGTAAAAAAAGATGGCGGGGATGACCCTGATATGACAAATGGTCTGGAAATCTTTGCATTAGTCAAAAAAACGAAGCAGGCGGGAGTCTTTATTGACGGTGGAGAAGGCGTTGGTCGGATTACTAAGAACGGACTGGAACAGCCGATAGGAAATGCGGCAATCAATCAGGTTCCAAGACGCATGATTACAAAAGAGGTGGAAGAAATCTGTTCTCAGTATGAATATGAAGGCGGAATTTCTGTCTTGATTTTTGTACCGAAAGGAGAAGAGATTGCAAAGAAAACCTTTAATCCAAAACTTGGAATTGTAGGTGGAATTTCAATCTTAGGGACTTCTGGAATTGTAGAGCCGATGAGTGAGGCTGCCTTGATTAGAAGTATTGGAGTCGAGATGCGTCAGAGAATTGCAAATGGTTCTGAGTATCTGTTAGTTACACCGGGAAATTATGGAAGTTCGTATCTAAAAGAGGAACTGAAATTACCGCTTGCGGAATCTTTAAAATGCAGTAATTATGTTGGTGAAACCGTAGATATGGCAGTCGATATGGGAGCAAAAGGAATTCTGTTTGTGGCACATCTTGGAAAATTTGTAAAGGTTGCGGGAGGGATTATGAATACCCATTCCCGTTCGGCAAATGCAAGGGCAGAATTGATGGCGGCAAATGCAATTCGTGCAGGTGCTTCATTAGAGACTGCAAAGCAGATTCTTGATACTGTCACAACAGATGAGGCAGTGCAGATTGCGAAAGAAGCCGGGATTTTAAGGGGACTGATGCAGGAAATTACTATTCGGATTGAAGAAAGTCTGAACCATCGTTCTTATGGAAGACTGGTTTGTGGAGCTGTAATCTTTTCCAATGAGCATGGCTATCTTGGACAGACAGAGCATGCAGATATGTTGATGAAAGAAATTAGAAAAAAGACACAGAAAGAGGAGAAAAAATGACAGGAAAATTATATGGACTTGGAGTTGGACCGGGAGACCCTGAACTGTTGACGGTAAAAGCACTTCGATTGGTAAAAGAAAGTGATGTAATAGCGGTTCCGGGAGCGGTTGCAGAGGAAAGTGTTGCCTATAAAATTGTAAAAGGGGTATATGAGGAATTAGATGAGAAAACTCTCATTCCAATCCCAATGCCGATGACAAAAGACCCGGCTGTATTAGAGGAGAATCACCGAAAAGCGGCAGATACCATAGAAGAGCTTTTAAAGCAGGGAAAACAGGTTGCATTTTTAACTTTGGGAGACCCGACTGTGTATTCTACTTATTTGTATGTGCATAAACGAATTTTAGAGCGTGGTTATGAAGTAGAAATTGTAAGTGGAATTCCGTCTTTTTGTGCGGTAGCAGCAACTTTAAATATGGGACTGGTAGAAATGGCAGAACCGCTTCATGTGATTCCGGCAACGTACAATGCGGATACCATGGA
>JAIIAN010000013.1 GCA_022717655.1 Bacillota bacterium
GGATATCAAAGTCATCCGAAATGATAAACTGACGATTGAACAATTAGAATCCATCGAAAATCTGGACGGTATCATTATCTCACCGGGACCAGGACGTCCACAGGATGGCGGAATCTCTTTAGATGTGGTTCACTATTTTGCCGGAAAACTTCCAATCTTAGGTGTCTGCCTTGGACACCAGATTATCGGACATGCATTTGGCGCAGTCGTAAAAAGAGGAACGACTCCAATGCACGGAAAAGTAACACCGATTCATACCACCAAAAACAGAATGTTTTCCAATCTTCCGGAAACTTATGAAGTAACCCGGTATCATTCTTTGGTAGTGGACGAGAGTTCCGTCCCTGACGTGCTTCAGATTGATGCAAAGACAGAGGACGGCGCAGTTATGGCACTTTCACACAAAACTTATCCGGTTTACGGAATCCAGTTTCATCCAGAAGCCGTCTTAACCGAATATGGACATGAACTTTTAAATAATTTTATTACAATCTGTAAGAAATGGAGGACTCACGATTGGCAGCCAGATTTTGCAAACTAGAACCATACTGCCCGACGGCAGATTTATTTTCCCTTTATCATACCAGAGAAACCGCTTTTTTAGATTCTTCTCTCACCAGCGAATATGGAAATTATTCCATCATTGGACTTTATCCATACTTAAAAGCCGAAGAAACCGATGGTGTCTTAAAAGTAAATGGAACAGTTCAAAAAGAAAGTTTATTAGATTTCTTAAATCAGTATTTAAAAGAACACAAAGAAGAAAATCCAACGGACTTACCAATGCTTGGTGGTGCGATTGGCTACCTTTCTTATGACTACGGCAGAAGTTTTGAACAAATTGAGAGCCGTCATAAAAAAGAAATTACCATGCCGGATGCCATGTTTGAATTTTTTGATTTATATCTCATCGAAGACTTAAAGAAAAAAGAATTGTATCTTTCTACAAGAGAACAGTTTCATTCTCTTGAAGAGTACAAAGCAGAAATCATTCAGGATATTTCAACACTTGCCTCTAAAGATGTCACTGCGGCCTCTGGTTTTTGCGATGTTAAAATCAAATCCGATTTTGTAAAACAGGATTATCTAAATGCCATTGATTCCATGATTGATTATATCAAAGCAGGTGATATCTATATTGCAAATATGACTCGTCAGATTTCTGTCGAGAGTTCCCGTACTCCTTATGAAGTCTTTCGCTATTTAAGAGAGAAGAACCCTTCTCCATTTGGAAGTTATTTTAATCAGCCGGAGTTTCAGATTGTCAGTGCCTCTCCGGAACGCTTCTTAGAAGTCCGTGACCACAAAGTGGAAACCCGTCCAATTAAGGGAACGAGAAAGCGTGGAATCACTCCAGAAGAAGATTTGATGTTAAAAGAAGAGCTGGCACAGTCCGAAAAAGACAAGAGCGAGCTTTTAATGATTGTAGACTTAGAGAGAAATGATTTAAACCGTGTCTGCAGACCTGGAAGCGTAAAAGTGACTGAATTATTTGAAGTCGAAACTTATGCAACCGTTTTTCATCTGGTTTCTACGATTGTCGGAGAACTTGAAGCAGATAAAACCGTACCGGATTTAATTGCCTCTACTTTTCCAGGTGGTTCGATTACTGGTGCGCCAAAAATCCGTGCAATGGAAATCATCGATGAATTAGAACACAGCCAGCGTGGACTTTACACCGGCTCCATCGGTTATCTTTCTTTAAACGGAGACTGCGATTTAAATATTGTTATCCGTACTGCCGTACATCAAGACGGCGTCTATCATCTTGGAGTTGGCGGTGGAATTACCGCTGAATCTGAATTAGAATTTGAATATGATGAAACCTGGCAGAAAGCCAAAGCGGTTGTCGCAGCGATTGCCGGAGGTGACGTGCATGAGTAATCTGACTTCCTTAAAACCAGATGACGGCTACTGGTTCGGTCTTGGAGCATTTGAAACAATATGGGTCAAACAAAACACTGCCGTATTTTTAGACGAACACTTAAACCGTTTAAAAAAATCTGCTCTTTTTCTGGGCTTTCTATCCGATGAAACATCTGCCAATGAATGGATTTTGATTCGGAAACAGGAAATCTTCGACTATTTAAAAGAAAATCCAATGGAAAACGGCGTGTTAAAATTAACACTTTCGGATAAGAACCTTTCTCTGACTTCAAGAAAAAATACTTATACCAAAGAGCAGTACGAAAAAGGCTTTGCTTTGGACTACAGCAAAATTTTAAGAAACGAAACCTCTCCGTTTACCTATATGAAAACTTTAAATTATGCTGACAATATTTTAGAAAAACGTCTGGCAAAACAGCGTGGATACGACGAACCAATTTTCTTAAATACCAAAGGGGAACTCTCAGAGGGCGCAACAACCAATTTATTTTTTGTATCAGGTGAAAAGCTCTTTACCCCTGCCCTCTCCTGTGGCCTGCTTGACGGTATTTTAAGACAGTATGTATTGAAACATTATGAAGTTGAAGAATGTGTCATCCGCCCAGAAGAGATTTCAAAGTTTGATGAAATGTTTGTCACCAATTCCCTGCTTGGCATTATGCCGGTCTGCCGTCTTGGAGAACATCAATTTACCAAACGCCATGTCACAAATCAGTTAATGCAGGATTACTCAAAACTTTAATGCAGAATTTCTATACTTCTATACAAAGAATGAGAGCAGAAGATTTTTTCTCCTGCTCTCACTTTTTATTCTTTATGGCTTTTCATCACCACATGATTTTTTTCTTCTTTTCCCCAGATATTATAGCACTTATCTGATTGATAAACGGATTTCTTTTCTCTCGTCGGAACAACTTCGTGTGATTCCACCTCAATCAAACGTACATTATCAAATACTTTTTCTAACTGCTGAACCATTTCTTTTAATTACGCTTTTGTTCCTTTTGTGACATCTTTGTTATTGTCAAAATAGATGGTATCTTTTTCATGAATATCGATAATTCTTCCAAGCACTCCAATGTACTTCGGTTCTTCTTCTCTCGACCATAAAGATTTTGCAATTACCTGACACCATCTCGGACCTTCCGGATAATTTGCAAGGAATTTTATTCTGATTTCTGAATTCAATGGAGTGGTTCGGTGCAGAGCTTCGGTCAAAGTCTTTATATTTTCACTGCCTAAAAATGTCTCTTCCGCTTGTTCCGGTTTAATAATTACTTCTCGAAATCCAAGCAGTTTTGCCCCATATTCAGAAAGTATAACCGCTTCAATGGCAGAATCATATTCAAACTGAATTTCTTCTAAGCCTGCTGTGAAAAATCTGCGTTTTTCCTGTTCTTTTTCTAATCTCCAGGAACTATAACTTGCCTTTTCCACAATTCTGCTGTCTAAAAGTTCTTCGGTCACTTTTGTTACCAGTGAAGTGTTGACATCCGTCTGTGCGTCCATATCCAGACTGTCTTCGATAATATCCTCGATGTCTTTTAAACATTCCAACAACAATGGATTAAATGCACCACATTGACCATCTAGAATCATTTCCATTGCTTTTTCTTTTGTAAATGCTTTCTTATAGCATCGTTCACTCGTCAACGCATCATACACATCTGCCAGTGCCACTACCTGTGCGGAAATCGGAATCTGCTCGCCTTTTAATCCATCCGGATAGCCTTTTCCATCATATCGTTCATGATGCCATCTACAGATTTCATAAGCCACATTGACCAGTGTTTTTTCCTGATAAGTTGGAAGTTCTTTTAAAATCGAAGCCCCTAACATGGAATGTGTTTTCATAATTTCAAATTCTTCTTTTGTGAGTTTTCCAGGCTTATTTAAAATCTTTTCGTCAATCATGATTTTTCCGATATCATGAAGAGCCGAAGCTGTACTGATAATCAAAACATCTTTATCAGTAAGATTATAAGAATTTGTTTTTTTCATCAAGCACTGAAGCAGAAGGCGGGTCATAGTCTGTACGTGATGTACGTGAGGTCCGCTTTCTCCATTTCTGAATTCCACAATATGTCCCAGTATATTAATCATCATACTGTTATTTTTTTCTTTTTCGTAAATCTGCTCTTCCACCATATTTAACAGGCGTTTCTGTTTTTCATAAAGCATCAGAGTATTTGTAATACGACGATGAATAATATAACTCTCATAAGGTCGTTTGATATAATCTGTCGCCCCAAGTTCATAAGCTTTTTCCATATAAGAAGTATCATTTTCTGCTGAAATCATAATAACCGGTATCGTATCAATCCAGTGCTGCTGATTCATCACTTTCAGCACTTCAAATCCATCCATTCCTGGCATTACAATATCAAGCAAAACCAAATCAATACTCGTTTCATATTTTCGGATTACAGAAAGCGCTTCCACCCCGTCAGACGCCTCAAGAATTTCATAATTGTCACCCAGCATTGCAGATAACATCATACGATTCAGTTCCGAATCATCTACAATTAAAATCGTTGTTGTTTTTCGTTTTTCTTCTTTAACCATTTACTATTTCCTTACGAATCCTTCTCTGTTTTCATCATAAATTCACATCTTATGCCTTTTACAATTTCTGTTTCTTAATGATTCCTTCCACAAAAAACTTTTCACATTTTTCTTTACAACAAAAAACAGGCAGAATTGCTACTGCACTGCCTATTTCTCTAGTTTCATATATTATCATTTTATAGTAGATTTTGCCAGAAATCAACCTCTTTTTTTGCATATTTTGATAGATAACTCAAAAAGTCAACTTTTTATTCCCTTTTATGCAATAAAAATCTTGTATTTACACAGCAAAAAAGGCAGTTTCCTGCCTTTTTTGCATTCCATTAATTCATTCTATTTATTTTTTCGGTTCTTTCGCTGTAATATAATATGGAAGTGCCACAAAGATTGCTCCACCTATCATATTTCCAAGTGTAACCAGTGCTACATTGTAGATGTATCCGCCAATGCTGACAGATGCATCGCCTGCATTCATCAGACCAACTGCCAGTACACTCATGTTTGCGATACTATGTTCAAATCCGCAAATCATAAATACAAAGATACACCAGAAAATCATAATCAGTTTTGCTGCTTCGGATTTTAATTTAAATCCACACCATACTGCAAGACAGACCAGAATGTTACAGAAGATACCTCTGAAAATCAACTCCTGTGGAGCTAAATGCATCTTTGTCTCTGCAATTTTTGCATAATAAGCGCCAACATCACCACTTGGTACACCTGAAATCTGGAATCCTACTGCTGAAATTAAAGAGCCAAGTAAATTTCCAATATAGCAGACAATCCATAATTTAATGGTTTCTCCCCATGAAACAGAACCGCCAAGAGAAGACCCTGCCATAACCAGATTATTTCCGGTAAACAATTCTGCGCCTGCCATTACAACAAGACTTAACGCTGCTGCAAAGGAAAATGACTGTGCACCTCTTACCATTGCCGGAGCACCATTGATTGTCAAGTTTGCGCCCCAGGTAAAGGTGATAAATCCACCGAATGCAATAAATAAACCTGCCATCAAAGCGGAAACAAAATATCCCACTTTATTTTTCTCTAAAAAATCAGCTTTTGCCCTTCCGGCATTACATAATGTTGCAAATTCATTTTTAAACATATACGTTCCCTCTCTTCCCCATATACACATTTTGATACAGAGCACTTTTCCTGTTTGCATAAAATCATACAGACTCACACTCCGGATTGCTACCTCTGTGTTCTCACAGCAAACGTACATGCCTGCTTTTTTGCAGGTATCATTGTGATTTAAATTCAGGTACGGCCTAAGCCGCACCTGAACCTGTTTTCTCAGCCGAAAAACCTCCAGCTAAGGAAGTAAATTATGTACTGAATTTATGAACTAAGTTATCTAATTAGAACAGACCAGAAATCTTTCCTGTTTCGTCTACGTCGATTCTTTCAGCAGCCGGTACTTTTGGAAGTCCTGGCATAGTCATGATTTCACCTGTCAGAGCTACGATAAATCCTGCACCTGCGGAAATCTTCAGATTACGAACGGTTACTTCAAAGTCTGTCGGTGCACCCAGTTTAGTCTGGTCATCTGTTAAGCTGTACTGTGTCTTAGCAACACAAATCGGACAGTTGCCAAATCCCATTGCTTCAAGCTGTGCAGCCTGTTTCTGAGCATTTGCAGTCAGAACAACTCTCTTACCGCCATAAATTTTCTGAACGATATTATTCAGTTTATCTTCGATGCTTCCCTCTAATTCATAAGAGAACTGGAAGTCGTTTGGTTCTTCAACCAGACGAATAACTTCTTTTGCTAATGCAATACCGCCTTCTCCGCCTTTTGCCCATACTTCAGACAGAGCAACGTTAACACCGAGTTCTTTACATTTCTGTTCAACTAAGTCAAGTTCTGCTTTTGTATCAGTTGGGAATGCATTGATTGCAACTACACATGGCAGTTTGTATACATTCTTGATATTGCTTACATGTTTTAACAGGTTTGGAAGACCTTTTTCAAGAGCTTCTAAGTTTTCGTTATTTAAGTCAGCTTTTGCAACTCCGCCATTGTATTTCAGAGCACGTACTGTTGCAACGATAACAACTGCGCTTGGATGTAAATCAGCCATACGACATTTGATATCGAGGAATTTTTCAGCACCAAGGTCAGCACCAAATCCAGCTTCTGTGATTGCATAATCGCCTAATTTTAATGCCATCTTTGTAGCGATTACAGAGTTACATCCATGAGCGATATTTGCGAATGGTCCGCCATGAACGATAGCCGGTACATGTTCCAGAGTCTGAACCAGGTTTGGTTTTAAAGCATCTTTTAACAGTGCACACATAGCGCCTTCTGCATGTAAATCATGTGCAGTAACCGGTTTCTGCTCGGAAACTTTACCATAAGTATAACCGATGATAATTCTTCCCAGTCTTTCTTTTAAGTCTGTGATGTCTCTTGCAAGACAGAGAACAGCCATGATTTCAGATGCAACTGTGATATCGTATCCATCTTCTCTTGGCATACCGTTTGTCTTTCCGCCCAGACCATCAACTACAAAACGAAGCTGGCGGTCATTCATATCGACACATCTTCTCCATGTGATTTTTCTAGGGTCGATGTTTAATGCATTTCCCTGATAAATATGGTTATCAATCATTGCTGCCAGTAGGTTGTTTGCTGCACCAATTGCATGGAAGTCACCTGTGAAATGCAGGTTAATATCTTCCATCGGAACAACCTGTGCATATCCACCACCTGCTGCTCCACCTTTTACACCAAATACAGGTCCAAGGGATGGCTCACGAAGCGCAACCATAACATTTTTGCCAAGTTTCTGCATACCGTCTGCAAGACCTACTGTTGTAGTTGTCTTACCTTCACCTGCTGGTGTTGGGTTAATTGCTGTAACCAGAATTAATTTTCCGTTTGGTTTGTCAGATTCTTTCAGTAAATTGTAGTCAATTTTTGCTTTGTACTTACCGTACTGCTCCAGATATTTTTCATCAATCCCTGCTTTTTCTGCAATAGCGGTAATCGGCTCCATTGTGCACTCCTGTGCAATTTCGATATCAGTCTTAAATCCCATACTAAAAAACCTCCTTAAACTAAATAGTGAACAGCAGTCCTTTTTTTCTGCATCAGGTCTCTTTTTTTCAAACCTTAAGTGCGACGAGCCACCTTTTTGAAATCAAACACGCTATGTGTAAAAAAGGGCAACATTTGCGGTCTACAAATGCTGCCCAGACGGTCGGCTCTTACTTCGTTTTGATTTCACTGTGGTGCTCCACACTGACCCGTCAGAAACCAAAACTGCTCTTCATTTGATGTCTATAATTTACCATAAACCCCGTCATTTGTCAATGCTCTAACAAACTAAATTGTGTATTTTTTTTATTTTTTCAGATTAAATCGCCACATTATTTTATTTTGTTGAAATAAATGTTTCGACATCTTCTTTTGTTGGCATTACACGAAGTGCACCTTTTTTAGTTGTAATCAAAGAGGAGGCTCCATTGGCAAACTCCAGCATTTCATAGAGCTGTTCTTCGGATAAGCCGGTGATTCCATGCTCTAATACATAATTTAACGCACACGCTCCAAAGGTATCTCCTGCTCCGGTTGTCTCAATTGTATTTTCCTGAAGAAATGGTGCATGGAATACTTCTTTTCCTTCGTGAAATGCAATACTTCCTTCTTTTCCCATTGTAACATTCATCAGTTTCAGATTTGGATAATCAGCAAGCAGTTTGTGCGCTCCTTCTTTGATGTCTTTTGTTCCGGTCATAAATTCCAGTTCTTCTTCCGAAATCTTTAACAGGTCACACTGTCCAAGACCATAAGCAATCTGTTCCTTTGCAAGTTCCATACTGCTCCATAACGGTGGTCTTAAATTAGGGTCAAAAGAAATCAACATTCCGGCTTCTTTTGCAATCGCAATTGCTTTTTTTGTTGCCTTTCTGACTTCTTCATGTGTCATAGATAATGTTCCAAAATGAAATGCTTTTGCAGATTCTAAATATTCTTTCTCTACCTGAGCTTCATTTAACATCATATCTGCTCCTGGATTGCGGTAAAAAGCAAAATCTCTGTCACCATCTTCAAATGTATGTACAAATGCCAGTGTGGTATGAACTTCTTCATTTTCATAGAGATGACTGGTATCAATCTTTAACTCATTTAAAGTCTTTCTAAGAGAGGTACCAAACTGGTCTTTTCCGACAACACCAAGAAAGGAGGTTTTCTTTCCAAGATTATTTAACATTGCAAGTACATTACAAGGTGCTCCGCCTGGATTTGCCTCAAAAATCGGATTTCCCTGACCACTTACTCCATTTTCAGTAAAATCAATTAACAACTCACCAAGTGCAATTACATCAAACTGTTTTTCCATGTCATTTCCTCACTTTAATTTTTATTGTTTTATTTTATCCCTTCAGCGCATCGGGGCAGTATCTGCCCCAACTGCTGTGATTCATTTTTATTATATCGGTATTTATTTCAGACTGCAATCACTAACTCTATTCCTTATCCTGTCCATTTCCATTCAGGAAACTCGCTTAATGTTTTCATTATTCTTCTGTGGCACGTGCCCATTTTACAAAATCCCGAATCAGATTCCGAATTGTCTTTATCGTTCCATCAAAGACCCCTGCTTTATAGAAATTAATTAAAATTGCTCCTACAGGCACTGCAAGTATCATTCCTAAAACACTGCTGATTTTATATCCGGTATACATAAAAATTAATGCCAGAAGCGGATTCATTCCAATGGAATCTCCCACCATCTTCGGTTCGATTATTCTGCGGACCAGCTGTGTCACTAGATATAAGATGACAAGTCCTACTGCAAAGCGCATATCACCGGAGAGCACTTTAAAAATTGCCCATGGAATCAGCGCTGTTCCGGTTCCAAAAAATGGAAGCATATCTAGAAATGAAACCAGAAAAGAAATCAAAATTGCAAATTTCACTCTTAAAATCAACATTCCGACAAATAAAATCAGCCAGATGACTCCCATAATTTTAAACTGTGCTTTAAAGTATCCGCCGAATACTTTTTTTAAACTGTCAGAAAACATCCGCCATTTATCCTGTATCATTTTCGGAGTATGTTTTCGTCCAAATTCCAAAATTTTATTTCTGTCTGCAATGAAAAAATACGCCGACAGCAAAGTAAAAATGATGGAAATCAGTACATTTGGCAGATTTTTTGCAATATTTCCTGCATAATCAACTGTAATCTCACTCACATTGCTGATGAGTGACCCAATCTGACTGCTCAATTCCTCCTGCGTATTATCAATGCTCGTCTGTACATTATCCGGCAGTTCTTTAATTACCCGTCTTAAATTATGTTCTGCTTCCTGAAATTCCACATTAAAACTGCTGTACAATTCCGGTGCCTGTTGTAAAAATTTTCCTGTCTCAGTGGTAATCTTTGCACACACCAGATAAATACCACCAATTATCGCGCCAAGCACCAGAATGATAATCACCATTGAGGTATGCTTTCTTGAAATCTTTAATTTTTTTTCTAAAAATTCAACCAGAGGACTTGCAATTATCGCAAGTATCCATCCTATAATAAACGGAATAAAAAATTTAAACATTTTTATTCCAAGAACAATTCCAAGAATCAATGCAAGAATCCCTAAAATTACCAAAAAGATTCCTTTTAAATGTTTCTTTAATGTTTTTTTCATAAATAATTTCCTTGAATTAAACTTCCCCGATTAATTTCTTCTTTAATCTCTTTTAAAATTTCTTTATTAAGTCTCTTTTAAATTTCTTTCAAAAACGCAAACGGTTCTTCATCATGAATAAAGTGCATCAGCATATAGGATGCCACAATTGCCACTTTTTCTTCTTTTAAAATACGCTTTACTTCTTCTTTATCTGCAATAACAATCTCAAGTTCTTCGGAATCCTCAAGTCCTGCCCTTGAAATCTCACCTGACGCATAACCGTATACTGTAGCACAGGATTCATCGGTCATTCCGATTGTCGTAAAATACGGTTTTTCATAAGCCGGATTTACCGTTACTGGTTCTAACGTCAATCCGGTTTCTTCTTTCATCTCTCTGATTCCTGCTGTTTTAAAATCCTCTCCCGGTTCTACCAGTCCTGCCGGAAATTCATAGATATAATCATCAATTGCATAACGGTATTGTCTGACTAAAACAACTTTATTTTTGTCCTCTTTGCAGACAGCATAGATAATAACCCCGTCCGGATGATTTTCTTTTGTATTTAATTTTAAGTGTTCCTCATCTTTTGCTCTTGATGCCACATAATAGTGACCCGGTGTTCCTGTTTTACTTTCCACATCCAGATGATACAGACGAACAAATGGATTTTCCGTCATTGGCGTAATTTTTTTAATGGATGGCATAATTTTTTATCCCCTTTCTAATGCAGTTCCTGCTTTTGTAAATAGAAAAATTATAGCGCGTTTACGGTTGTTTTTCAAGGCATAGACCTCTATTCTGGCACAAAAAAAGATACCCTTAGTTTTTAGACTAAGAATATCTTTCTTTGTTATTTCTTTTGTTCTTTATTTTTTTAATTTATGAGGCAGAAATTATCTCTGAACACGTGCTCCTGCACCGCCCATGATTGCTTCTACTTCTTTTTTGCTTGCCATTGTTGTATCTCCTGGTGTTGTCATAGCAAGTGCACCGTGAGCTGCTCCGTAGTTTACAGCCAGTTCTGCATTTTCTGTTGTCATAAGACCATAGATAAGACCAGATGCGAAAGAGTCTCCACCACCTACACGGTCCATGATTTCAAGACCTTTGTAGTCTTTGGATTTGTAGATTTCACCATCAGCCCAGCAAATTGCTGCCCAGTCATTTACAGTTGCAGTCTTAACAGTACGAAGAGTAGTTGCTACTGCTTTAAAGTTTGGATATGTTTTTGCAGCTTCGTTAATCATTTTCTTGTATCCGTCAAGGTTCAGTTCTTTTAAGTTTTCGTCGTTTCCTTCGATTTCAAAACCAAGGCAAGCTGTGAAGTCTTCTTCGTTACCAATCATAACGTCTACATATTTAGCGATTTCTTTATTTACTTCCTGAGCCTTTGCCTGTCCACCGATTGCACTCCACATAGATGGACGGTAGTTTAAGTCGTAAGATACGATTGTTCCGTATTTTTTAGCGGCTTTAATTGCAGCTAAAACAGTTTCGCAGGATTGTTCGGATAAAGCAGCATAGATACCGCCTGTGTGTAACCAGCGTGCTCCGAGTTCTCCGAAGATGTAATCGAAATCAAAATCTTCCGGTGTTGCTTTAGAAATAGCTGTGTTTGCACGGTCTGAGCATCCAACTGCTCCACGGATACCAAATCCTCTTTCTGTGAAGTTTAATCCGTTTCTGCAGATTCTTCCGATTCCATCTGTTTTCATCCATTTGATTAAGGAAGTATCTACTCCACCCTGATTGATGAAGTCTTCCATTAACATACCAACTTCGTTGTCAGCGAATGCTGTGATGATACCTGTATTCATTTTAAAGCATTTGCTCAGTCCACGGGCAACATTATATTCTCCGCCGCCTTCCCATGCACGAAAGCTTCTTGCTGTACGGATTCTTCCTTCGCCCGGATCAAGACGAAGCATTACTTCGCCCAGGGATACTTCATCAAATTTGCATTCATTTGCTGGTCTTAAATTTAAGTTCATGATTAATCCTCCAAATTTTTATGTATTGTTCTACAATTTGCTCTTCTAATTTTCACTCTTACAATTTTGCTCTTGCAATTTCTTATTATAGCATGTGGTTTTTATTTTTGTTGTTTTTTATTTCGTGCTTTCCAATTTTTTAGAATTCTAAGTAAGCACCTTTCATCGGGCTTGCTGCATGTTCACTGAACAGACGAAGCACACCATTTTTGTATTTTACTTCTTTTGGTTTCCAGTTTTTCTTACGTTCTGCAAGCACTTTATCGATTTCTTCCGGAGTTTTTTCTTCCCCTGCGATACCGATGATATTTAATTTACGTGCAAATACATCAATTTCAATTAAGTCGCCTTCTTCTACTAATGCAATCGGACCGCCTTCGGCTGCTTCCGGACTGCAATGTCCGATTACAGGACCGGTAGATGCACCGGAAAAACGTCCGTCTGTAATCAGTGCAATACTTCTTCCAAGTTCTTTATCACTGCTGATTGCCTCTGAAGTATAGAACATTTCCGGCATACCGCTTCCTTTTGGTCCTTCATAACGGATAAATACAGCGTCACCTTTGTTTACTTTATGTTTTAAAACTGCATCAAGACATTCTTCTTCGCTGTCAAATGGTTTTGCACGAAGTACGGCACGATACATTTCTTTCGGGCATGCAGTGTGTTTGATAACTGCGCCTTCCGGTGCAAGATTTCCACGTAAGACTGCAATACTTCCGTCTGTTCCAATTGCTTTATCATAAGGACGGATGACATCTTCCTTTGTCACATTGCAGCCGTAACGTTTGTTAAATTCCTGCATCCACTTGTCACATCTTTCGTAGAATCCGTTTTTCTTTAATTCTTCCAGATTTTCTCCAAGTGTTTTTCCTGTTACAGTCATAACATCAAGATGTAAGTGCTGTTTGATTTCTTCCATGATAGCCGGAACTCCGCCTGCATAGTAGAAACATTCTGCCGGCCAGCGTCCTGCCGGACGTACATCTAAGAGATATCTTGCATTTCTGTGCAGTCTGTCGAAGGTATCACCTGTAATTTCAATTCCGAGTTCGTGTGCGATTGCCGGAATATGAAGCAGACAGTTTGTACTTCCTGAAATTGCTGCATGAACTAAGATTGCATTTTCAAAGCTGTCCATTGTCACGATGTCGCTTGGGCGCATGTTGTCCATTTTTGCAAGTGCAACTGCCTGACGACCTGCCTGTCTTGCAAAATCAAGTAAGTCAGGACTGGTTGCCGGCATTAAAGCGGTACCCGGAAGTGCAAGTCCAAGTGCTTCTGCCATAATCTGCATTGTAGATGCAGTACCGATGAAAGAACATGCTCCACAGCTTGGGCATGCATTGTGTTTTGCCCAGTTTAATTTATCTTCATCAATTTCTCCGCGCTGGAATTTTGCACTATACATACCTAACTGTTCCAGAGTCAGCATGTCCGGTCCTGCATTCATTGTTCCACCTGGCACTACGATAGCCGGAATGTTTAAACGGCACAGACCCATTAAGTTTGCCGGCATTCCTTTATCACAGCTTGCAAGAAATACGCCTGCGTCAGATACAGTTGCATTTCCGTGGATTTCAATCATATTTGTAATCATTTCACGACTTGCAAGAGAGAAGTTAATTCCGTCTGTTCCTTGACTTTCTCCATCACAGATATCGGTACAATAATATCTTGCTCCAAATCCGCCTGCTTCCGCAACACCTTTTCTTACTTCTTCTACTAAGACATTTAAATGTCCGCTTCCCGGATGGCTGTCTCCGTAAGTACTTTCGATTAAAATCTGAGGTTTGGATAAATCCTCTGGTTTCCATCCTGTACCAATACGCAGTGGGTCAAGCTCTGGTGCTAAGGTACGCATTTCCTGACTTTTTAAACAACTCATGTTTTTTGTTCCTCCTTAAATTTTAAATTCTTAGTTTCTACTTATTTTATTTTTACTTTATGGACTTTTCTATTACTATTTATTAACTATTTAACTAAATATCCTCCATCAACCGGAATGACTGCTCCACACAGATAATCACTTGCATGGGAAGCTAAGAAAATGGCTGTTCCCTGCATATCCTCTCCGGTTCCCCAGCGTCCTGCCGGAATTCTTTCGCTGATAGTTTTAAAACGTGGATTTTTCGGGTCAAGAAGTGCTTCATTCATTTCTGTTGCCATATATCCCGGTGCAATTGCATTGACATTAATTCCTCTTCCTGCCCAGTCATTCGATAACTCTTTGGTAAGCTGTGCTACCCCGCCTTTTGCAGCTGCATAGGCCGGAATGGTCTGTCCTCCAAAGAAAGAGTTCATGGAAGCGACATTAATAATCTTTCCATAGCCTTTCTTCAGCATGATTTTTCCTGCTTCCTGACACAATACAAAAATAGAACTTAAATTGACACTGATTACATCATCCCATTCATTTAATGGAAATTCTTCTGCGCTGTGACGTCTCTGAATTCCATGTGAAGTAACAAGTACATCTAAGTCTCCACCAAGTTTCTCGACGCATTCATTGAAAATGCGGTAAACTTCTTCTCGTTTGGAGAGATCACCCTTTATGCCTACACAGTCATAACCCTTGTTACATTCTTCTTCTGCTACAGCAAACACCTTGTCTGATGTTCCAACAATTGCCACTTTGCATCCGGCTTTTAAAAAGCCCTCTGCCATTCCAAGACCCAATCCTCTTGTTCCACCTGTTACAATGACTTTCTTTCCGGAAACATCAAATAAATTCTGTCCCATTGGTTTTTCCCACCTTTCTCCTGGTCTTTAAGTCGTCATACGTCGTATCTATTTTTATGGTATCACACTCCAATTTCACGGTCAAGTTCTTCTTACAAATTCACTTTATTTCAGCAAAACTACTAAAGAGGTAGCAGAAAATTTGTAAATATTTCCTGCTACCTCTTTTTTACTCCATTTTTTTCATTAACTCGTTAATCTGAACTCGATTGTTTTCCAAATGACGCTTCATTGCTTCTCTCGCGCCTTCGGAGTCATGCCTTTTAATTGCTTCTAAAATTTCTCGATGTGTCACGATTGTTTTATTTGCAATTGAATAGTCTGTCACATCAATAAACAGTGAGATTCCACTTTGAATCACCGGCAATAAGTTCGTTGTTACTTGATTTCCGGTCGCTCTTGCGATTTCCGCATGAAACAAAATGTCCATCTTTAGATAAGGCTTTCCCTGCTTAAAAAGAGCTTCTACTTCATTTGCATATTCTTCAATCTTCTCTACTTGCTCTCTTGTTGCACGAAGTGCCGCCAAAGCTGCTATTTCCGGTTCGATCATCATACGCACCTCACAGATATCAAGTGCAAGCGTACTCTTATCTTTTATAAAAGTAAATCCAAGTGGATCATCCATAAGCCCCGGTGTTTCACATACAAATGTGCCACGCCCTCTTTTTATCTCTACCACATTTCTTGATACCAATATTTTGATTGCTTCCCGAATTGTACCGCGTCCGACATTTAATTGTTCCGCCATCTCAAATTCATTTGGAAGTTTTTCACCGGCTTTTAATTTTCGATCTGAAATCAGACGAATAATCTGCTCCGATACTTTTTCCGGTAACAACTTATTATTTGAATCAATTGACTTTAGTTTTCCACCATTGCCCTTTTTTTCCATACTCTACCCCAGTCTTTCCTATTTCTCTTCGGATGTTCTTGATGCAGAGCCGCTCATTGATGTTTGATTTTCTTCTGCTTTTTAAATAATATCCGAACTTCTTCTCAGATATTACAGTATACCAGTAATTTCCTGTGATTTCAATAAATTTGCAATTTTTGCTTTCTGTTCTTCTGTTGCACAAAGCAGAGGCTGGGCGCAGACCGGATTAAATTCTACTCCTGTCTGTACCATTGCTTCTTTGATAATCGGAATAAACTGTTCTCCAATTGAATAAATTTCCATCAAAGAATCAATCTTCTGCTGACACTCTGTCATCTTTATAAGATTATCTTCTCTTGCTGCATTTGCAAATGCGGAAGCAATCTGCGGTACAAAATTTGAAATTCCGGCTACACAGCCATTTCCGCCGCTTAATACATTATGTGCGAAGAATTCATCAAATCCGGAATATACCTGGAAATCCGGGAATTCTTTTTTCACAACCTGAATAATCTCTCTTGTGTGTCCCATTGTCCCAACAGTATCTTTGATTCCCACGATATTTTTATGCTTTCTTACTAATTCAAGAATTAACTGCGGGCTTAAATCATAACCGGTACGGTCCGGGAAGTTGTATAATAAGACCGGACCATTTACATTATCTGCCACCTGGTCATAAAAGTTAATAATAGAATCATGTGGAAGATTAAAGTAATATGGGGAAATTACCATAACTGCATCTGCACCTTTTTCGATTGCATAATTTGACAGTTCAATACAATCTTTTAAAATCATACAGTTTGTTCCCACATATAAAGTCACACGTTTATTAATATAAGAAACGGCAGTGTCAATCAGTTTTTTCTTTTCTTCCATAGAAATGGCAAAGAACTCACCGATACTTCCAAGGATGAGGATTCCATCCATACCACCCTGAATTAAATGTTCATAAATTCTCTTGTTTGCTTCTAAATCTACATGTCCCTCAGCGTCAAAAGCTGTTACAACAGGGGTAATCCATTTTGCGTTCATATCTCTTCTCCTTTAATTCTAGTATCCTGCACCTTCCATTGCGGAACGGGCTGATTCTGTATATCTCTTAAACAAACCTTTTCTTGGCGGTCTTGGAACGATTCCATTTTTGCTGCGCTCTTTTAAGATTGCATCTACTTCTTCTTTAGAAAGTTCTTCTCCATTGATTCCAACCACATCCAAAGTACGTTCCGGAATATTATAAGAAATAATATCTCCGGTTTCAATAAATGCCAACGGTCCGCCACTTGCAGCCTCCGGCGATACATGTCCGATTGCCGCACCTCTTGTTGCACCGGAAAATCTTCCATCTGTTACAAGAGAAACTTTTCCATTTAATTTGGTATCGCACACAATTGCCTCTGTGGTCATCAGCATTTCCGGCATACCACTCCCTCTTGGTCCTTCATAACGGACAACAATTACATCTCCCGGTTCAATTTTTCCATCAACAACCGCCTGATAAGCATCTTCTTCACGATTATAAACTTTTGCTGTTCCTTTGTGAATCCGCATATCTTTTTCACAGGCAGCATATTTTACAACGGAACCTTCCGGTGCTAAATTTCCACGCAGGATTGCAATCGAACCTTTTTCTGTTGCCTTTTCGACCGGGAAAATGACTTCATCTCTGGTTAATCCATAGTTGCTTAAATAACCAAGATTTCTCTCAAAGAAATTATCTTTTTCCAAATCTTCAAGGTTTTCGCCAAGTGTCTTTCCGGTTACGGTCATTACATCCAGATGTAACATGTCTTTTAAGTATTTCTGTACCATCGGAATTCCACCTGCAAACCAGAAAGATTCCGTCATCTGAGTTCCGCTCGGGAAGATATTTCCAATATGCGGTACTTTATGATTGATTTCGTCAAAGAGTTCCGGAGTCAGTTCAATTCCAAGTTCTCTTGCGATTGCCGGCAGATGTAAAGTTGCATTGGTAGAACCACCGATTGCACTATGTACGATAATCGCATTTTCAAATGCTTCTTTGGTTAAAATCTTAGATGGTGTAATTCCTTTTTCTACCAGTTCCATGATTTTGCGTCCTGCCAGACGGGCATAGGAAAGAATATCACGCATAGTAGCCGGAATGACTGCTGTGCCTGGAAGTGCCATTCCAAGTGCCTCTGCCACACACTGCATGGTGCTTGCGGTTCCAAGAAAAGCACAAGCTCCGCAGGATGGACATCCTGTCATTTTATAGTCACGGACTTCCTGCTCTGTGATTGCCTCTTTTCGTTTCTGGCGAAGAGAAATATCACCTGCAACAAGAGACGTTGTCATGTTTGGTCCTGGACGCATACTGCCTCCTGGGATAAAAATAGTCGGAATATCCAGACGGGCAGCCGCTTTTAAATGAGCCGGTATGGATTTATCACAGGAAGAAGATAAAATCATTCCATCCCATGGATACACACTTCCATGTACCTCTACCATGTCACAGATTGCCTCTCTGGATGCCAGAATATAGTTCATGCCATCATGTCCCTGTGCACATCCATCACAGATATCTGTTGTATGATACTGTGCCGGATATCCACCTTTTTCAAACACGCCATATTTTGCCTGTTCCATAAGACCAGCCAAATGAGTACTGCCTGGATGACTGTCTCCAAATACATCTTCGAGCATAATCTGTGGTTTTTTAATGTCTTCTTCATCCCAGCCTGAACCCATCTGCAGGGCATCAAACTGTGCCCATAACAGACGCTGTGGTGCACTTTTTTGTTGCATTTTTTTATCCTCCTAAAATATTTTTCTTTTATCTTAATATCTTACACTTATTTTAGTTTCAAATCTACTTTAATTAAAATCAATTTTCCGCAATATGTGAGCTGTCGGATTTCGATTCTTTGCCAGCAAAGTGTTTTTTATTTTATAGGACACCATTTTCTATAAAACAGAAAACAAAAAAGGCAAAGAATCCTTTTTGATTCTCTGCCCAGTTTTATGTCTCACGTTCGTTCGACCTGAATTTTTGACTTAACTTACATCAATCCTGGTAAGAATCCCTGGAAGAGAGAAAGGATTGATACAAAAATCAGAATTGCAACACCGGCTACGAAACCACCGATACTCCATCCTCTGATTGTATCCGGTACGGAGATTCCGAAGAAACGGCTGATTGCCCAGAATCCGGAGTCGTTTGGCATGGAAAGGCCAATACCACCGGCACAGATAGCAATCGCACACAGAATCGGAGATACTCCAGATGTAGCAATTGTACCAGCCATAATAGCTGCTGTTGTTGTAAGGGCTACAGTTGTAGAACCCTGTGCACAACGAATAATCTGACAGATTACGAAGCACAGTACCAGAATCGGAATACTGAATCCGGAAAGTGTTCCTGCGATATAATCTGCAATACCTGTTGCCTGAAGGATTTTACCAAAAGCACCGCCGGCACCTGTGATAAGCAGAATCAGACCAACCTGGTCAGCGCCTTCTGACATAATCGTAGTAATAGATTTTGTCAGATATTTTCTGGAAATTAATGCAGCATATAAAACACCGACTAACATAGCAAAGTTTTTGTTACCAAGGAAGGAAACAATCGGTACTTCTTTTCCTGCTGCTAACGGAACAAAACTTCCAAGCAGAATCAGGATAATCGGTACTAACAGAATAGACAGGGCTTTTAAAGCTCCCATTCTTTCTTTTCCTGTTGTATCTCCCATAGATGCAGCTTCTTCATCTAAATCATCAAATGTATAGAAATGTTTGTTTTTCTGGTCCTGTTTATTGATAAATCCACCATAAACAATACCACCTACAATCATACCTACAAATGCAGATACTAATGCGTAGAAGAAGAAAATACCAATTTCAATTCCAAGTTCCTCTGCAACTGCAAGTGGTGGTGCAGTCGGCAGTACCAGTGCGAAAGTACATGTTGTCGCAACTGAGATTGCACATGCAAATGTAACCATGGAAATTTTTGTTTTCTTACATAACACTTTCAGCATCGGAGCAAACATAATATAAACTACATCTCCGAATACCGGAATACCTGTGATAAATCCTGAAATAGCAACTGCGATTGGAGATTTTTTATCACCAAATGCTTTTAAGACTTTATTTGCGATAGACTCAATACCGCCAGCCTCATACATGAATTTACCTAACATAACACCAAGACCGGTAACCATACCGATTCCACCAAGTGTACCTCCAAATCCGTCTGTAACGGTCTGGGCAATCTCACCAAGTGGCATGTTCGCAACCACACCTGTAATGTAACCAGTGAGCAGTAATGCTACGAAAGCGTTTACCTGAAATTTGATAATGAGTAACAGCAGAACTGCAATTGCAAGGATAAATATTGCAACCAATGCCGGACCTGTTACGATTCCTCCTGAAAACATACCGTTTTCCTCCCTTTTTCTTTTTTTCAATGCACCCTCAGAGTACATCTTATTTGGTTTTCATGTGACGTGTGACGTCGTATCCATTCCATGAGTAGACTGTACCAGATTTTATACAAATAGTCAATAGGGTATTGTACATTCTGTGAGTTTTAGATAATTTTAGAGTTCAATTTTTGGTAGATTTTCACATAATTTTTCGGTATGTTTTTTCTTCATTTTTGTTTATCTCATTTCTTCCTAATCAGATGCCGAAATACTCCGGATAGTGTTCCAGAATATTCTGGAAATTTTTTCTATAGACTCCAAGATGTCTGTCATAGAACTTTTTCAGGTCAAAGTCCTCCGTGTAGCCGATTAACAACTGATGAAAAATTTTTTCATGTTCTTTCTGAATTGCTTCCAAATCCGTTTTGCTCATAATTGCATCGAGATAACGAACACGGTCATAATGGGAACTGACTCTTCTGACTGCTCTCCAGACATTACTTTTATTTCCCGCCTGATAAATTAACTGATGAAATTTATTATCTAATTTAAAAAACGCATCAATACTGTCTTCATTTTTTTCTTCCAGTACTTTTTTCTGCAAATCCAGATTTTCTTTTATTTTTTCTATATAATCCTGACTTAACGAACCTGCAAGTGGCATAAGGATTTCCGGTTCTAACACAGAACGCATGAAATAGCCTTCTTTTAACGTATTAATATTGATATAAGAAACCTTAGAACCACTCTGCGGATACACTTCTACCAACATCTCTTCTTTTAACATAATGACTGCTTCATGTACCGGAGTCCGACTTACATGAAAAATTTCTGCAAGCTCTGCCTCATTTAAAGTTTCTCCCGGAAGCAACTGCATGGTCATAATATTATCCCGAAGCACCCGATAGGCATACTCTCTGTTGTTTTCTTTTTTTCTTCGTTCACTTATCTTTAATTTCATAATTTTCCCTAAACTAATATATCACTAATATATTACTCTTTCTTATTTTGTCCTTTTATTTTACTATCCATGTACCTGTATCGTCAATTTATTTCTGTCATTTTCTCCTTTATTTTTCCTGTTTTTTCATGTTTTTGTATATTTCTTACAATTTATTTTTTTAATTCTTGGCAATTTTTATAGTTGCATCTTCTGTTCTGTTCTGATATATTAATGGCAGATGCAACTGATATATCAGTTTTTGCCCATTATCAGAAGATGTATCCATTCCTTTTTCTCTTCTGGTTTCTGATATTCAGATTGCAAAGAGAACCAGTAAAAAGCAAAAAAGTAAAAGTGCTCTACTTTCCGGAGCAAAAGGAGATAAAATCATGAAAGCAATTAAAGTAATCGAACCATTCAAAGTAGAAATCGTTGACGTACCAAACCCAACTATCCAAAAAGACGAC
Organism: Bacillota bacterium; assembly: GCA_022717655.1. Taxonomy (GTDB): domain Bacteria; phylum Bacillota; class Clostridia; order Lachnospirales; family Lachnospiraceae; genus Blautia. The sequence continues at coordinate 21,519 of JAIIAN010000013.1, forward strand.
GATGTTATCGTAAGAATCACTTCCGGCGGTATCTGTGGTTCTGATATCGGAATCTGGAACGGAACAAACTCTTTAGCTACTTATCCTCGCCTGATTGGTCATGAATTCGGTGGTATCGTCACAGAAGTTGGTTCTGCTGTTACTTCTGTAAAACCTGGTGACAAAGTTGCTGTTGACCCTGTTGTAAGCTGTGGACACTGCTATGCATGCCGTATCGGAAGACATAATGTCTGCTCCACACTTGAAGTTATGGGTGTTCACAGAGACGGTGGTTTCGCAGAATTTGTTGTTGCCGACGAGAAAAACATTCATAAATTCCATAAAGACTTTGAAGAATCTTTACTCGGTCTGGTTGAGCCATTTACAATCGGTGTAGAAATCAACAACCGTGGTCAGATTACAAAAGGTGATAAAGTCCTGATTATGGGTTCCGGTCCAATCGGTATCGCTGCAATGCAGGTTGCTAAGAGAAACGGTGCTGAAGTTATCATGACTGACCTTGTAAAAGAACGTCTGGAAAAAGCAAAATCTATGGGAGCTGATGAGACAGTATTAGTTTCTGAAGAAGACTTGGAACAGCGTCTGTTAGACTTCACAGATGGTGAAGGTATTCCGGTTGTTGTTGATACTGTATGTATTCCTTCTTCCTTCGAACAGGCTGTACAGCTTGCCTGCCCTGCCGGACGTATCGTCTGCATCGGACTGAAAAATCAGCCATCTTCTATCACAATGGCTGATATCACAAAGAAAGAACTGACAATCGTAGGTTCCCGTCTGAACAACAACTGCTTCGATGAAGTTATCGCAGGATTTGAAGATGGAACTCTGCATCCAGAACAGTTAATGACAAAATCTTACAACTACAAAGATGTTATGGACGCATTAAATATGATTAAAGAACATCCACAGGATGTATTAAAACTTGTTTTAAAATTTGAAGATTAATTAATTTGCTACTCCCCCTTAAAGTGATATGTGCTCTCGGAAGCTTTCTGTAAAAACTCCGAGAGTACATTAATAAAACAAAACCCTCTTATGATTCTGGTGCACCATGAAAGTGGTGCACCATTTAAGACTAAGCCAAAATTTTAGTAACCAAATAATTAATTATAAAAAAAGCGAAAGGATTTTTGATTATGAAAGAAATTTATATCACCAACAAAGAGTCCGGAATTTCCATGGACGAAATTTCCAAAGCAATGGGCGAACTTCTCTCTCAGTATCCAAATCTCAAAAAAGTATTGATTATCCCGCCTGATTTTACCCGCTGTTACTCTTATGCCGGCGAAATTTCACAGATTTTATATAAGAAACTTGCTCCGGAAGCAGAAGTTCATGTAATGCCGGCACTTGGAACTCACATGGAAATGGACGAAGAAGAAAAGCAGAAAATGTTTGCAGGCGTGATTCCGGATGAAGCATTTTTAGTCCATCACTGGCAGAAAGATACGATTTCTATCGGTACTGTTCCAAAAGAAGTCATTGAAGAAATCTCTGAAGGCTTATACTCTACTGATATCGAAGTGGAAGTCAATGAAAAACTGATTCACGGCGGATATGATTTAATCCTTTCTGTTGGACAGGTTGTTCCTCACGAAGTTGTCGGCATGGCAAACTACAGTAAAAACCTTTTCGTTGGAGTCGGCGGACGCCAGATGATTAACAAATCCCACATGTTAAGTGCTATCTGTGGTATGGAAAAAGCTCTCGGTGTTGCAGATTCACCGGCACGAAAAGTATTTGACTATGCACAACAGCATTTCCTTGATGGAAAACTTCCACTGGTTTATATTCAGACTGTTACGACTTTAAATGATGATGATTTGAAATTAAACGGCTTATATGTCGGTTCTTCCAGAAAACCATTTGAAAAAGCAGTTGAACTTTCCACAGAATTAAACATTGTCCATGTAGAACGCAGAGCGAAAAAATTAGTGACCTACCTCGACCCAGATGAATTAAAGACAACATGGGTTGGAAATAAAGGAATTTACCGTACCAGAATGGCAGTTGCAGATGGCGGAGACTTGATTATTCTTGCTCCTGGTGTAAAAGCTTTTGGTGAAAATGAAGAAATGGATAAGATGACTCGCAAATACGGTTATAAAGGACGTGACTACGTGCTTGATTTATTTAACAAAGGTGCATTTGACAATAAGATTATGTCTGCTGCACACTTAATTCAAGGTTCTTCCGACGGACGTTTTACTATTACTTACTGCACCAAACCGGAAAATCTCTCCAAAGAAGAAATCAACAGTGTTGGTTACGAATGGATGGATTACAATGAAGCAGCTTCTTTATACAATCCAGACACCTTAAAAGAAGGCTGGAATACTCTTGAAAATGGAGAAGAAATTTACTTCGTAAAAACTCCGGCACTTGGTCTTTGGAAAGTAGATTAATCCAATACTCAGAATTGTGCTTCATAGCTTATAACTCATAAATTATCATTCACACAAATTACAAAAACCCCCATATTCTCTCAATTGAGAATACGGGGGTTTTCTTAATTCTTAAGTTTACCTATTTGACTTTAAACTTCAAATTCAAATTAAGAATCAAATTAAAGCTGAGGACCTGCAGAAACAAGTGCTTTACCAGCTTCGTTTCCTTCGTATTTAGCAAAGTTCTTAACGAATCTGCCAGCAAGATCTTTTGCTTTTGTTTCCCATTCGGAAGCATCTGCATAAGTGTCACGTGGGTCAAGAATTCCTGTATCAACACCTTTAAGTTCTGTTGGAACTTCAAAGTCGAAGAATGGAATTTTCTTAGTCGGTGCATCTAAGATGTCTCCGTTAAGGATTGCATCAATGATACCACGTGTATCTTTGATGGAGATACGTTTTCCAGTACCATTCCATCCTGTGTTAACGAGGTAAGCTTTTGATCCGTTCTGTTCCATTTTCTTAACCAGTTCTTCTGCGTATTTTGTCGGATGTAATTCCAGGAATGCCTGTCCGAAGCAAGCAGAGAATGTTGGTGTTGGTTCTGTGATACCACGTTCTGTACCAGCTAATTTAGCTGTGAATCCAGACAGGAAGTAGTACTGTGTCTGTTCTGGTGTCAGGATAGATACTGGAGGAAGTACTCCGAAAGCATCTGCTGACAGGAAGATTACGTTCTTAGCTGCCGGTGCAGAAGATACCGGACGAACGATGTTTTCAATGTGGTTGATTGGATAAGATACACGTGTATTTTCTGTTACACTCTTATCTGCGAAATCGATTTTTCCATCTTTATCCAGAGTTACGTTCTCAAGAAGAGCGTCACGTCTGATTGCATTGTAGATGTCTGGTTCAGATTCTTTATCCAGGTTGATAACTTTTGCGTAGCATCCACCTTCAAAGTTGAATACTCCGTTGTCATCCCAGCCGTGTTCGTCATCACCGATTAAGAGACGTTTCGGGTCTGTAGACAGAGTTGTTTTACCTGTTCCAGAAAGACCAAAGAAGATTGCTGTGTTTTCACCATTTAAGTCTGTATTTGCAGAGCAGTGCATGGAAGCAATTCCTTTTAATGGCAGGAAGTAGTTCATCATAGAGAACATACCTTTTTTCATTTCTCCGCCGTACCATGTGTTTACGATAACCTGTTCTTTGCTTGTAATGTTGAACATTACAGCTGTTTCAGAGTTTAATCCTAATTCTTTGTAGTTTTCAACTTTTGCTTTAGATGCGTTGTAAACGATGAAGTCAGGCTCGAATGTTTCCAGTTCTTCAGCTGTTGGTTTGATGAACATGTTTGTTACAAAATGTGCCTGCCAAGCTACTTCAACGATGAAACGGATAGCCATACGGGTATCTTTGTTTGCACCGCAGAATGCATCTACTACATAAAGTTTTTTGTTACAAAGTTCTTTGATAGCGATATCTTTTACAGTATCCCAAGCTTCTTTTGTAGCTGGGTGGTTGTCGTTTTTGTACTCATCAGAAGTCCACCATACAGTGTCTTTTGAGTTTTCATCCATAACGATAAATTTGTCTTTAGGAGAACGTCCTGTGTAAACACCTGTCATAACGTTGACAGCGCCCAGTTCACTTTCCTGACCTTTATCGAACCCTTCCAGTTCCGGTTTTGTTTCTTCAGCGAATAATGTTTCGTAGGAAGGATTATATACGATTTCTGTTGTTCCTGTAATGCCATACTTAGTTAAATTGATTTCTGCCATCTTTACACTTACTCCTTTTCTTTCTTTCCTCTAGAAGTGAGTTTTTTCACTTCCCAATTAGTATTATACATGATATCCAAATAAAATCCATTAAAATTTTTATAAAATTTTTTATTTTTTCTATCTTTCAC
>JAIIAN010000207.1 GCA_022717655.1 Bacillota bacterium
AGCCACACCATCAATTAAAACTTTTTCATTATCGCATTCAGGCAAAAGATACTCTTCAAATTCACATAACTCATCAAAGAACTTAGCAAACAAATTTGTATTTTCTAATTCATATTCATTTCCGTTACTAAGTTTCAGATATTTATCTTCACGCGAAGGTGCGCCACAAGCTGTGATTTCAGGAAAAGCATCAGTCACATATTCTGCAAGCTTAACTTTGTTTAATATCACATTAAGGATTTCAATTTCCGCATCGGTCAATTTCATTGTTTTTTCATCGAAAAATTTTTCAGGATAGTTGCGTCCACCATCTCTGCTTCCATGTATTCGATTATAATATGTAACCTTACCACTTTCATATTTCACATTATGTATTGGAAAGTCGCCGTAGCTTAATTCCATTTTCTCGATTTTAGCTTTAGAATCGAGGACATAATTGTAAGTTTCAGAATGTTTGTATTTACCGCATTTTCTACATACATATTGGGGATTACCGGTAAATTCATCTATCACGATATAATCATGCTCGTTTTCTTCACAATTAAGGAATTTTCCACCTTGCTCATCTGACATACTTCTAATCATCAGGGTTGCCAATGTATTCATTCCGTCTGAAGTTGGATGAGAGCCATCTATGGAATCATATGCTATTTTATAAGAATACAAATCAATTAATCTACATCCGTTTCGTCTCACAATGTTACGAATGATTTCATTGTATTCTTCAATATGAGTACCAGCATATTTATGCGGGAACTTGAAATCCGGGCGTTTTGAGATAAATGTCTCACAGAGCGTACAACAGAAAATTTCTGTATTCGGATAGTTTGCTCTTAGTTTAGTGAGCATCTGTTCATAGGCCACATCAAAACATTTCTCGTTTGGAAGTAGCATGGTCCCCAGCCAATTCTCGTAATCCCCGCTATTTTCCCAGTATTTTAAAGTTGGTACTCCGTTAGCCCAATCATTCGTGCCAAGGTAGACCAATATTACATCCGGTCTTACATCGTTAATGTGTAACGCTGAAGTACGTTCATCGGAACACCCTGATGGAAATAATTGTTCGTTATACTCCAACTTAGTTACACGACTACCTGACCACGAATTATTTACCAAAAGTTCGCCGCCAAAGAAACCGATAACCTTATCCCACCATGTGTCCTCGACTTCGATAACATCGGATTTTACGCAATTATCATCCATGTAGAACACTTTATATCCCTTTGGATTATAGCCATCAAGGGTGCTTATGGAGTCACCAAGAATAGAAAATTGTTTTCCAAAATATCTATTTTCCAGTTGCCATGATTTAAATTCCCTATTGTCGGAAAAACGACTCTCTGTAGTCAACTTAGGATTTCTTTGCAGCCTCCATTCTAGCGGTTCCGAAAGAAGAACACATCTTTCGCCAGCATCAAGAGCATAGCTATCAAATTGACGACTGAATGTGCTGAGATTAGGACAATCTTCTCCAGTTGGTTTAATGGCAAAAACAATCTGCTTGAAATCTCTAAAATAATTCTGTTCCTTTATAGTCTGAAGAAATGCTTCTGCAACAATAAGAGGAGGGTTCTTGAAAGCACCGCATCCAAAAGCACCAAGAATAAGGTAGTCCACTTTGTTATCTCTGGCTGCCTCAAAAATGTTCTTTATTCTTGATTTGAATAGTTCAAAAAGAGCCGCCCCATTTGTATGTTTTCTCTTTGCAAGATAAGGTGCTGCACAAGTAATTACATCAACATTAAACCACTCGTCTTCAGGCAGCATTTTAGGAATTAAACTGTCATTCTTAAAAACAGTGACATCCTTCGTGTATATCAATCTGTTCGTATAGAAATGGCTTCGACCGTTTCTATGATAGACATAATATTCATCATACACATTACGATTAGCAATACAAGCAAACAGATTACTGCTTCTGCACAAGCATTCTTCCTGTGCCATTGCACCGATCTGCACCCCGCCACCGGGGCATTCAGGATTCGCAAAATTTAACACAGCAATTTTACCGCGTGAGCGATATCTTTTAGCAATGTCGAACGTGGTTCCGGAATATACATCAATAGATGCTCTCTCGCTGCGATGTTTAACTTTGGAGACAAAGCCTTCCTTGTAGACACGATTTGACCTAATTGCCCTTGCAGTCCGTTGTTTCAAACTTCCGTCATTTGATTTTTCAACTGTATCCTGAAAACAAGCTATAAGTTCTTCTTTTCCCATACCTTATCCTCACTTTCTGCTATTGTAATCCTCCTCAATATTTTGACACCAGTCATCAGAAATAGCTGCATCTGCACGCATCGCACTGATAGGTGCTGAAAGAGTTTCGTATAATACCTGCGTTCCTTTGCTGTCAGCATTATAATTGACCGCACGATTGCGATTGATGCCGAAACGCGCTGCTGTTTCAACCGCATCGATATTTGCCCCGATGAAGAGAAACTCCCATCCGTATTTTTCTTTCTGATGCTCAATCATTTTCTTAACTTCATCGCTACTGTATTGATGGCTTGCATTCTCCTGCCCATCGGTTGTGATGATGAACATGGTATGTGCCAGTACATCTTCCGGTCGAGCATTTTTATGAATGTTCCCAATATGATGAATAGCTCCGCCAATTGCATCAATAAGGGCAGTACAGCCTCCAACTGTATAATCTTTTCCTGTCATCTTTGGGACATCCTTCAGTTTGATCCTATCATGCAATACTTCACTTACGTTGTCAAATAGTATGGTAGATACATAGGCTTCACCAGCTTCTTTTTTCTGCTTCTTAATCATAGCGTTAAAGCCACCAATTGTATCTCCCTCAAGGCCGGACATCGAGCCACTTCGATCAAGAATAAACACCAGTTCTGTAATATTGTTTTTCGCTTTCATGTGAGTTACCTCCAATAATGTGTACTAAAGTCTTCTTACCTTGTAACTACATTATAATTTCTACCTGCGGAGGTATGGTCGCATGAAAAGCGACAATTATTTTAATCTGTCAGCATTTTGATTGTTGCAGAATATTTTTCTTTTCTCGACAGTATAAATCATAAATTCAAACGCCTAAAAGGCCCTGGTCAAAAGCGAATAGCGCTTCGTTTATTTCAAAGATGTTATAATTCTTATTGGTGATAAAGTATTCAATGATAATATCAAACTTATTGCTATGTGAAAGCGCAAAACCCGCTTTCATCAGCATATCCTTTGTGTCATCCAGACTCAGTTCCAACGCAATCGCAAATGCAATTGCCGTTGTTTTGCTGGGGCGATAATATATATCTCTGCGAATCTTCGAGAACAATTTTCTATCAACATTGGCCTTCTTATAGCATTCGGCATCTGTCATGCCTTTTTCATCGATCTTGCGAAGTAGCATTTGCGAAAAGCTCTCATCGATTTGTTCCACAATATCTGCAAGGGAGGATGCCTTTGGAGCAGACATCGACGGGCAGCAAGGAGCTTGCAGATTGCAGGTTTCAAATTCGTCTGGTAGAATTTGAGTTTCTGCTAACACTGTGCTCTCACCATACTCATCCCGGCGAGAACGATTAAAAATAAAATGTGTATCGACATATTTGTCATCAATGTAGGATGCAATATCTGAAAACAGCTTCTCACTGATCTGGAATGCCGACTTGTCAAACACAACAATGTATACGAGCATATCATGCTCAATCAGAAATGACGTAATAGTGTCAACTGCAACTTTTAACACCTGATCTTTTGGATAACCGTATACACCGCTAGAAATCAGCGGAAATGCAACCGATTCGCAGTTATTATCTGATGCTATTCTCAATGCTTCGCGGTAGCAACTCTCCAGAAGCTCTTTTTCGCCGTTCTGACCGTCTTTCCACTTAGGGCCGACTGTATGTATTACGAATTTAGAAGGGAGCTTGTAGGACTTTGTGAGCTTCGCCTGCCCGACCTTGCAGCCTCCGAGCTTTGTGCATTCCAAAAGAAGCCCCTTACCAGCGGCTCTGTGTATAGCACCATCAACGCCACCTCCACCCAAAAGGGAAGGGTTGGCAGCATTAACGATAGCATCGCATTCAATTTTAGTAATGTCATTTCTAACAATTTTTATTGGCATATCAATTACCCCAATTTGAAAATGAAAAAGTGACCCCGCATAAATTTGGTATGGGCACTAGTTTCATTACTGTTTATATAAAATGAGATTATTTTTTATGGTTATTATTATAGATGGCCCTACCAATTCTTATCAATGATGCACCGGCAACTAATAGCAAAATCGCCACAGTTTTAGATGCTTCATTAATGATGGCAATTATGCTACAAACCAACTAAACAATCAAAACAAGAACACCTAATATTTGCAATAATAAGCCCATAAAAATCCCTCCTGATAAACGAATCAAATAGCCGTGTTGCAAATAGCTCAACGGCTATTTGACCTTGCCGAATTAGCCTCTGAGAGAGTCGGTCAATGCCTGATCTGTCTCTTCCAAAGTCTGCGCAACGGCACTCAGCTGCTGGCTGATGCCATCCACAACTTCCGGGAACTGCGCCATTGTTTTTGCCATTTCTTCGTAGGTCATGAATGAAGAACTGGTCCTGCGCTGCGCCATCCCAAGTACTTTCGAGACGGTTTACCTCAGATCTCAGATACTCAAGAATCTTTCTGATTTCACCAGCTTTGTTTGCAAAGTTAGTAGAAGCAGTTCTGAGTTCCTCCGAAGTAATAGTAATACGTGCTACCATTTGGATTTTCTCCTTTAAACTATATTATATTTGACACCGAAGTGCAAATACCTAAAGTGAATTTCCTAATTGGGAAGCTACCGAACACAATGCATCGTAGTATTTCTTTACCTCCATAGTTTGACAGTCATAAATCCCGCAGACCAGTAATGGTCTTATTTTTTTGTACATTTTATGTTTTTTCTTCCGTAATGCCGTATGTTATGACATAATAAGTATTATAAAGCTTTGCTGTCCAGACTAATCTATGGACGAATTCTTTTCCCTTCATCCAAACTTTCCTGCTATGAGCAATCAACAAAGCTTTATGAGCAGCCTGACTTTGAATTACAGCATATATACAGGGCC
>JAIIAN010000208.1 GCA_022717655.1 Bacillota bacterium
GTGGCGGAATTGGCAGACGCGCAGGCTTCAGGTGCCTGTGGTAGCAATATCGTGTGGGTTCAAGTCCCATCTCCTGCATCCTTTTTTTATTCTTTTTTAGGAATTGCAGGATTATCGTTTCATTATCTTGGATTTCTTATATTTTTTATGGAGGACTTTTCTTATGAAACTGCCAGGTTATTATTCTTCAGGGCAGTTTGCCCGCATGGCAAATGTCTCTGTACGAACGATTCGATTCTATGATAAACAAAACATTTTAAAACCTTCTTATGTGACACCGGCTGGTGCACGTTTCTATACAGATTCTGATTTTGCCCGTCTCCAGCAGATTCTGCTCTTAAAATATCTTGGATTTTCCCTCGATGACATTCGTGAAATGACCATTGATGATTCTGATTATCCGTTTATGTTAAATTCCCTTAATCTTCAAAAAAAATTAATCCAGGACCAGATTGAACAGATGCAGCTTGTGGAAAGTGCGATTGAAGACACGGTTCGTGCCATTGAAAATGAGCACCAGATTGACTGGAGTCAGATGCTTGATTTGATTCATTTAACCAATATGGAAAAAAGTCTCAAGTCCCAGTATCAGGATGCCTCCAATATTTCCAGCCGAATCCGTCTGCACAAGGAATATTCTACAAATCCCAAGGGCTGGTTTCCGTGGATTTTCGAGCATTGTAATTTAAAACCAAATGAGCGGGTACTTGAAATTGGCTGTGGAAATGGAGCTTTATGGACAGAAAATCTGGACCGTCTCCCATCGAAACTCTCTATTTTATTGTCCGATGTCTCCGATGGAATGTTGCGAGATGCCAGAAGAAATCTGCCAGCCGGTGATAAGCGGTTTTCCTTTGCCTGTTTTGACTGTCACTCTTTTCCCTCTTCGCTCTCTGCTTTTGATTTAGTGATTGCAAATCATGTTCTGTTTTACTGTAATGACTTACCAAAAGTTTTTGAACAGATTCAAAGAGTCTTAAAAAAAGGCGGTCACTTTCTCTGCAGTACCTACGGAAAACGCCACATGATTGAAATCAGTGAACTCGTTCAGGAATTTGACAGCCGGATTGTCTTATCTGCCGAAAAACTCTATGAGCAGTTCGGACTGGAAAATGGAGAAACGCTGCTCTCCCCTTATTTTTCCAACGTAGAATGTATCCGCTATGAAGATTCGATTGAACTTGACCGTGCCGAACCTTTAATTGAATACATTCTTTCCTGCCATGGCAATCAAAACCAGATGCTGTTGGAACGTTACCATGAATTTCGCAGTTTTGTCGAGAAAAAAACTGCCCATGGATTCCACATTACAAAAGACGCCGGAATTTTTTTGTGTACTTTTTAAAAAAACTCTTGAAGGTGACCTTACGTCATCTTTTATAATAGCATTATCAGAAACTACGAGACAAAAAAAGCAACATCAAACTACCTCTTTTAAGAAAGGAGATTTTTACATGAAAGGAATTATTTTAGCCGGTGGGTCTGGAACCCGCCTCTATCCTTTAACTATGGTAACTTCCAAACAGTTACTGCCAATTTATGACAAACCGATGATCTATTATCCGATGTCTGTACTGATGAATGCCGGCATCCGTGATATCTTAATTATTTCTACTCCACAGGACACTCCTCGTTTTAAGGAACTCTTAGGCGACGGACATCAGTTTGGAGTGCATCTGTCTTATGCCGTACAGCCAAGCCCAGACGGACTGGCACAGGCATTTATTATCGGCGAGGACTTTATCAAAGATGATACCGTTGCAATGGTGCTTGGAGACAATATTTTTGCAGGTCATGGTCTGAAAAAACGTTTAAAAGCCGCTGTTGAAAATGCAGAATCCGGCAAAGGCGCAACCGTATTTGGATACTATGTCGATGACCCGGAACGTTTCGGTATCGTTGAATTTAATCACGAAGGCAAAGCCGTTTCCATCGAGGAAAAACCGGAACATCCAAAGAGCAATTACTGTGTCACAGGACTTTATTTCTATGACAACAAAGTAGTCGAATATGCAAAGAATTTAAAACCAAGTGCACGTGGCGAACTCGAAATCACTGACTTAAACCGCATCTATCTGGAAAACGGCAACTTAAACGTTGAATTATTAGGACAAGGATTTACCTGGCTTGATACCGGTACACATGAAAGTCTGGTTGAGGCAACCAATTTCGTAAAAACAATGGAATCCCACCAGCACAGAAAGATTGCCTGCCTTGAGGAAATCGCTTACTTAAATGGCTGGATTACCAAAGAGGACGTGCTTAAAGTATACGAAGTCTTAAAGAAAAACCAGTACGGTCAGTATTTAAAAGATGTTCTGGATGGCAAATATTTAGACGTTTTACATTAAAATCGTTCTTCGCCTTTAAAAAAAATCAAAGTACAAATTTCAAAGTAAGTAAGTACAAATTTTAATTAAGAACCAAAAAGGAGATTTTTAAAACTATGACTATTATCGTTACCGGCGGTGCCGGATTTATCGGAAGCAACTTTATTTTCCATATGTTAAACAAATACCCGGATTACCGCATTGTCTGCTTAGACTGCCTGACTTATGCCGGAAATCTTTCTACTCTGAAATCCGTTATGGACAATCCAAACTTCCGTTTCGTAAAAGAAAGCATCACAGACCGTGAAGCAGTTTACAAACTGTTTGAAGAAGAACATCCTGACATGGTTGTAAACTTCGCAGCAGAAAGCCATGTTGACCGTTCTATCGAAAATCCGGAAGTATTCCTTGATACCAACATCAAAGGTACTGCTGTCTTAATGGATGCCTGCCGTAAATATGGAATCAAACGTTATCATCAGGTATCTACCGATGAAGTTTACGGTGACCTTCCTCTGGATCGCCCAGACTTATTCTTCACAGAAGAAACTCCGATTCATACCAGCAGTCCTTACAGCTCTTCCAAAGCAGGCGCTGACTTATTAGTTCTTGCTTACCACAGAACTTACGGACTTCCTGTTACCATCAGCCGTTGCTCTAACAACTACGGACCATATCATTTCCCGGAAAAACTGATTCCGCTTATGATTGCAAATGCGTTAAATGATAAACCACTTCCAGTTTACGGAAAAGGCGAAAACGTAAGAGACTGGCTCTATGTAGAGGACCACTGCAAAGCAATCGACTTAATCATTCACAACGGACGTGTCGGTGAAGTTTACAACATCGGTGGTCACAATGAAATGAAAAATATTGATATTGTAAAAATTATCTGTAAAGAACTTGGAAAACCAGAAAGCCTGATTACTTATGTCACAGACAGAAAAGGTCATGACATGCGTTACGCAATCGACCCAACTAAGATTCACAACGAACTGGGATGGCTTCCGGAAACCAAATTTGCAGATGGAATCAAGAAAACAATCCAGTGGTATTTAGATAACAAAGAATGGTGGGAAAACATCATTTCCGGTGAATATCAGAACTACTATGAAAAAATGTACGGAAACCGCTAATTGTTAAAGGAGGAAAACTTCCATGAAAGTTTTAGTAACAGGTGTAAAAGGCCAGCTTGGATATGATACCGTAAATGAACTCAAAAAAAGAGGACATACTCCAATTGGTGTTGATATCGAAGAAATGGATATTACCGACAGTGCTTCTGTCAATCAGGTCATCAAAGAGGCAAATCCGGACGCAGTGATTCACTGTGCAGCCTGGACCGCTGTTGACGCCGCTGAGGATGAAGCAAATCAGGAAAAGGTAATGCTTGTAAACGGCACTGGAACTCAGAACATTGCCAATGTCTGCAAAGAACTGGATATCAAAATGATGTACATCTCCACTGACTATGTTTTTGACGGTCAGGGAGAAACTCCATGGGAACCGGACTGCAAAGACTACCAGCCATTAAATGTCTATGGAAAGAGCAAACTTGCCGGAGAACTTGCAGTATCAGAAACACTTTCTAAATACTTCATCGTAAGAATTGCGTGGGTATTTGGTTTAAACGGAAATAATTTTATCAAGACTATGCTCAAAGTTGGAAAAAATCATGATAAATTAACCGTCGTAAATGACCAGATTGGTACACCGACTTATACCTTTGACCTTGCCAGACTCTTAGTTGATATGATTGAAACAGAAAAATACGGTTACTATCATGCAACCAACGAGGGCGGTTACATCAGCTGGTATGATTTTGCCACAGAAATTTTCCGTCAGGCTTATGAAATCATGGGCGATGAAGATTATTCCAAAGAACATTTAACCGTAGCTCCTGTCACAACTGCCGAATATGGAATTTCCAAGGCAGCAAGACCATTTAACAGCCGTCTTGACAAGAGCAAATTAACCGCAAATGGTTTTGCACTCTTACCAACCTGGCAGGATGCATTAAACCGTTATCTTAAGGATTTAAAAACACAGGAGTAAATAAAATGGGACAGATTAAAGTTGAAAAAAATGCAGGCGGTATCGAAGGACTCTGTGTAATTGAACCGACTGTACATGGAGATGCCAGAGGATATTTCATGGAAACCTACAATCAGAAAGATATGATTGAAGAAGGACTGACCATGAATTTTGTACAGGACAATCAGTCCAGTTCCACAAAAGGAGTCTTACGTGGACTTCATTTCCAGAAAGAATTTCCACAGGGAAAACTGGTTCGTGTCGTAAAAGGTTCTGTTTTTGATGTTGCCGTTGACTTAAGAAGTGACAGCAAAACTTATGGAAAATGCTTTGGTGTGGAACTGACCGAAGAAAATAAAAAACAGTTCTATATTCCGGAAGGATTTGCTCACGGATTTCTTGTATTAAGCGATATCGCAGAATTCTGCTATAAATGCACCGATTTCTACCATCCAGGAGATGAGGGAGGTCTTGCATGGAACGACCCTGAGATTGGTGTAGAATGGCCACAGCTTGTAGGGGAGTATAAGGGCAATGCTTCCGCAGAAGGATATCATCTGGAAGATGGAACAGCACTGAACTTAAGTGACAAAGATCAGCTTTGGGTAGGACTGAAAGATACATTTCATTTTTAAAAGGGCATAGTATGGCAAAAGAGAAAGCAGTAAAGTTATTGAATTGGATTGTATATGTA
>JAIIAN010000209.1 GCA_022717655.1 Bacillota bacterium
ATTAAATACATATATTCGTACAGGTCTTGTTCCTAATTTTCCGACGTTAATAGTATGTGGATTTACTATGTTAGCTGCTTTACATGCTCTATTTACAGGATTGCAATTACAAAATACAGTTCAGAAAAATCGTCAAGATTTTGAATTATATTTATATAGAATTTTTGAAAATAATTTAAGGAGAAAGGATAAGTAATATTGGGGGATATTAAATTATTAAAAAAAAAAAATGGGTGAAGAATATATATCGGTGTATAATGTCATATTGTATGCTTATTGGTATATATATTTATTGGGGCATAGAAAATAATATTTTAACAGAAAGTTTTTGCAACTGCGCTATTTTAGTGGCTTTTTATTTCCTTATAAAAAAATCAGAATCAACGGAAAAAAGAATAAGGAAGATAGCATTTGTTGCATCATGTCTTTATTCAAGTATTGCGGTTGGAGGAAAAATAATTTATGATACAAATGATATTTTTATCCAGGGGAATAGTTTTTTCTGTATTTTAAAACAAGTTTTGCAATTATTAGCACTAATTGTAATGTTTTATTCATTTTTTTGTCTTGCTTTACAATGGATTTATTATCATAATTTAAAAATAGAAAATAATTTACTACCCAAAAAGAAGGCGATTTTTTTTAGTATTTGGATAATTATTTTTTGTACATATATTCCGTGTTTACTTGCCTATTATCCAGGCATTTATTCATATGATATTGTTGGGCAAAACTTGCAAGCGTCTGGAATAATTCCTTATAACAAATATCATCCACCTTTACATACATATTTATGGGAACTATGTTTGAAACTTAGTGACATTATTCAAATGCAGCCGTTAACGTTATATGCTTTAGTTCAGATGGTTATTGTGTCTGCTTTTTTTTCTGCATTTTTAATGTATTTTCTTAAGAAAAATATTAAATTTTTTATTGGATCAGCAATATATTTTATATTTAATCCAATATTTTCTATAATATCATTGATTCCAACAAAAGATATTTTGTTTTCTGTATTTTTTTGCGGAACTATATTGTTATTACACGAATCATTATGTAATGCTGAATTATTATTAAATAAATATAAAATATTAGGATTTATTATTTTAATTGTTTTAAGTTGTTTATTTAGAAATAATGCTATTTATGCTTTTATAGTTTGTATTCCGTTTATGGCTTTATTTTTAAAGAAAAATAATTTTAGCACAAAATTTGTCTAAAACTTTTTTAAAGCCAGAACATGTTTTTGACAAAGTTTAAAAGAAAAAGCATCTATAATACTCTTTGGACAGGAGTGGCTGTTTAGGGAGGGATACAAGATGCAGGAATGGATGATTGCCATGTTCATAGTCAGTATCCTGTTGATACTGAGGGACATGGCAAAAACTGTTTTTTCAGATATGAGAAAAAGTGCGGCAACCATCATTTATGAGGAACATCCGCAAAAAGAAAGAATGAGACGCTATGCCGCAGCGTTTCAAAAGCTTGCGGATAGTTTTTATGGACTTCCTTACCGAAAGGATTATATCAGCAACGGAGAAATGGAGGACATGATTCGACAGCTTCGGGACTGCCCCTGCAGAAGCTGTACGGCAGGCAAATTGTGCTGGGAGGAACATCCCTTGCAGACATACCAGATTTTATACCATCTGCTTCGGCTGATGGAAGAGCAGGATGCGCAGAAAATCATGTCGGCAAGAGCGAATTTGACAGAGTTTTGTATCAATCAGGGGAAAATCACAGAACAGATGCAGAGGCTGATGGAACGACAGAAGCAAATCCTGATTTGGAATAATAAACTGCTGGAAAATCGGATGGCGGTTGCAGAACAGTTGGGAGAGATGGCACAGCTTATGAATACGCTGTCGAATGAACTCTTTGATATTATCCCTGTAGATGCCGTGTTTCAGGAAGAGTTAAAACGCCGTTTAAAGAAAAAACATATTTTGGCAGGAAATATCTGGATGTTAGAACAGCCAGACGAGAAAATCCAGTATTTCTGTGAATTATATACAAAAGGAAACCGCTGCATTTCGGCAGCAGAAGCAGGACAGGTACTTTCAAAAATGTGTGGCTGTCAGATGACACCCCGAATAGAGGGCAAGATGTTTCTGACAAAAGAAAAGATGACCGTGCGATTTGTAGAGGATGTAAATTTTCGGATTTTATATGGAGCTGCAAAGGTAACAAAAGACAGAGAAACGATTTCTGGTGATAATTATATGTGCACGGCAGAAGATAATGGTCAGTTTTTTATGTGTCTTTCCGATGGAATGGGGTCCGGACTGGAAGCCTGTAAAGAAAGTGAACATGTAGTAGACTTATTAGAACAGCTGGTAGAGTCTGGATTTTCAGGAGAAAGTGCGGCAAAATTAGTGAATTCCGTTTTAAATCTCCAGATGCGCGGTGGCAGATTTTCAACGGTGGATGTTTCTATTATTGATTTATATACCGGAATGTGTCATTTTTTAAAGGCAGGCGCAGCGACAACGTTTATTAAACGTGACCAGTGGGTGGAAAGCATTTCGTCAGAGAGCATGGCGCTCGGACTGGTATTTCCGGCGGATTATGAATCTTTGACCAAAAAGCTGTATGATGGAGATTTTTTAATTATGGTGACAGATGGAGTCTTAGATGCACTTCCAGAAGAGCAGGCCGAAGAAATTTTAAAAGAGATTATTTTACAGACGCATGCAAAAGCACCGCAGGAATTAGGAAGAGGAATTTTGCAGAAAGTGCTGTCTTTTTGTGAATATAAGGCGAAAGATGATATGACCGTGCTGGCAGCAGGCGTGTGGAAAAAATAGAGTCTAAGAAATGTATGTTAGGAAATTAAGAAACAGAGAGTAGAAAAAATTAGGAAACAAAAATCAGAAAATGGATAAAATGAAAAATGTATTTTCGTATATCGAACAATATCAGATGATAAGACCAGGCGACAGAGTGATTGTGGGGCTTTCAGGAGGTGCAGATTCGGTAGGACTTCTGCTTTTATTAAAGGAATATCAAAAAGAATGTCAAAAAAATGCTTCCAAAGAAGCGGTCTTTTCTCTTGAAGCAGTTCATGTCAATCATCAAATTCGCGGAGAAGAGGCGAAAAGAGACGAAGCGTTTGCAAAAAGATTGTGTGAGTCACTTTCGATTCCGTGCACCTGTTATTCTTATCCCGTGTTAGAGCTTGCCAAAAAGCATCATCTGAGCGAAGAAGAAGCAGGACGGATGGTAAGACATCAGGCGTTTGAAGCACAGGCAAAAAAGCGGGAAGGAACGGTTAAAATCGCACTTGCGCATCACAGGGATGATTTGGCAGAGACGATGATTCACAATCTGGTGCGGGGAACAGGAATCGCAGGAATGGCGGGAATCCGTCCGGTGACAGAGATTAATGGAATTTCTTATATTCGTCCGCTTCTCTGCATGGAAAAAGAAGAGATAAAAGAATGGCTGGAGAAAAAGAATCAGTGTTGGGTAGAGGACAGCACCAACAAGGATACTTCTTATACAAGAAATAAAATCCGCCAGGGTATTCTTCCGCAGTTAAAAGAGATGAATGAAAAAGCAGTCCAGCATCTTGCAAATTCGGCAGAAACTTTTCTTATGGCAGAGGAATATATTGGCAAAAATGCGGATATGATGTATAACAGATATGTAATCTGTAAAAAAGACAGGACAATCATAAAACAGGGATTGTTTCAGGAAGATAGATTACTGCAGTCCTATGTGATTCAAAGAGCAGTTTCTCGGACTGCCGGCAAAAAGAAAGATATTGGAATGTTACAGGTCAAGCTGATACAGGAGCTTGCAAAGAAACAAAGCGGAAGCAGGATTTCACTGATTTACGGGATTACAGTCTGGCAAAATTATGGGGATATCTGTCTGATAAAGGGAGAAATTGAAAAAAAATCAGAAATAAAGCTGGAAATGCAAGTATTTCCTTATGAAAACATTCAAATTCAGGAAAAAAAGTATACGAAATGGTTTGATTATGATAAAATAAAAGAGATTCCGTGTGTGAGAAAAAGACAGGCGGGAGATTTCCTTACCGTAACGAAAGAGGGAGGAAGAAAAAAATTAAAAGATTATTTGATTGACTGTAAAGTTCCAAGACAAGAAAGAGACAGTCTTACTGTTTTAGCAGACGGTTCTCATATTTTATGGGTAGTAGGATATCGTATCAGCGAATACTATAAAGTTACGGAAAAGACGAAAACAGTAATCAGAGTACATGTAAAAGGAGAAAGCGAAGATGAGTGAAACAATCAGAGAGTTAATCAGTGAAGAAGATGTGGCTGCAAAAGTAAAAGAAATCGGAGCACAGATTACAAAAGATTATGAAGGTAAAGCGGTTCATTTAATCTGCGTTTTAAAAGGCGGAGTGTTCTTTACCTGTGAACTGGCAAAAAGAATTGGAGTGCCGGTAAGCCTTGATTTTATGTCTGTATCAAGTTATGGAGATGATACCAAATCAAGTGGAGTGGTAAAGATTATTAAAGATTTAGATGAGAGTATTGAAGGAAAAGATGTTCTTATTGTAGAAGATATTATTGACTCCGGAAGAACATTAAGCTATTTAATCGAAGTATTAAAACAGAGAAATCCGGCAAGCATCCGTCTGTGTACCCTGCTTGACAAGCCGGAAAGACGAGTAAAAGATGTAAAAGTAGATTATGTCGGATTCAATATCCCGGACGAATTTGTTGTGGGATATGGTCTGGATTACGCTCAGAGATATAGAAACCTTCCGTTTATCGGAGTGGTAGAGGGCGTAGAATAGGCGTGTCACAAGAAAGGAGCCTGAAAATTGAATAATAAGAAAGCGAGAGGACTGAACGGTGCTGTATTCCTGGTGTTTGTCGTATTTTTGTTCGCAGCACTGTGGTTTACCAATCAGTTCGATCAACGAGAAAAAGAGATTACCTGGAAGAATTTCCAACAGTTGATTCAAGATGACAAGATCGAGTCGGTAGAAGTGAATCAGAATAAGAGTGTTCCGACGGGACGTGTAGAGATTACGTTGAAGGGAGACGACGATTCCGATAAGATC
>JAIIAN010000210.1 GCA_022717655.1 Bacillota bacterium
CCCACATCTGATGCTGTCCAACGTCTGTTACAACAACCGCTTTTTTTAATTCTTCATTCATACATTCGATAATTTTCTGCGGTGTGATTCCCTTATCTTTTCTCATGCCAAGTGGCTGTTCCTTTTCCCATTCCCGAATCTCTTCGAGCCAGTCTTTGGTATCACATGGTTTGGCATGTTTTAAAAGTGCTGTCATTGCTTCTTTTGCATCGGCTACAATCGGGATATCAACCTGAATGTTTCTGGAAATCGAAGCCGCATCAATATCGATATGAACAATTTTTGCATTTTTTGCAAACTCATCAATCTTACCTGTAATACGGTCATTAAAACGTGTTCCAATCGAAAACAACAGGTCACATTCACTGATTGCGTGATTTGCGGCATAACATCCATGCATTCCAACATTTCCAATATACAGTTCATGATTGGTTGGAAGTGACCCTTTTCCCATAATGGTTGTAATAACCGGAACCTGTGTCAGCTCTGCAAGTTTTTTTGCTTCTTCATTTGCACCGGAAATATTGACTCCGCCACCCATTAAAAATAATGGTTTCTTTGCCTGTGAAAGCAGGGAATTTGCTTTTTTAAGCTGCCCGATATGAACACCTTTGCTTGGCTTATAACTTCTGATTTTTACTTCTTTTGGATAAAGGTCATCGCCCTCTTCTAACATAATATCTTTTGGGAGGTCTACTACAACCGGTCCTTTTTTTCCGGTATTTGCAATATAGAATGCCTCTTTAATAATTCTTCCAAGGTCTTCTCTTTTTCTTACTGTTACCGCATATTTACAGATACTTCTTGTAATTCCTACAATATCAACTTCTTGAAATGCGTCATTTCCAATTAAGTTTGTCGGTACCTGACCGGTAAAACAAACAAGCGGAACACTATCATAATTGGCAGTTGCAATTCCTGTTACCAGATTTGTCGCTCCAGGACCGCTTGTTACAAGACAGACTCCGGTTCTCCCAGTTGCTCTTGCATATCCATCTGCCGCATGTACCAGCCCCTGCTCATGACGTGGCAGAATTACCTGAATGGAATCCTGCTTATATAATTCATCAAAAATATCAATCGCATATCCTCCTGGATAAGCAAAAAGATAATCAATTCCTTCTTTTTGTAATGCCTTTACAAACAATTCTGTCCCTTTCATATCATTTCCTCCTAATTCAAAGTTTTAAAGTGGATAAAAAAACGCCCTAAACCATTTTATCTCTGGTTTAGGGCGAATAAACAATCCGTGTTACCACCTAATTTCAGGAATCTCTTCCTGCACTCTGCTGATACGGAAAAAATCAAATTTTTTCGATATCATTTTCCATATAACGTTGGAAACTTCCGTTGAGCGCTACTGAAAGCCTGTCATCCGCTTCGTTCGTCTCACTGCTCAGAGGCTACTTCCACACTTCCTTGCTGAAGATTTTCACCTGCCATCTTCTCTCTGAAAACCGGTCGAGTATGTACTCCTCCTCGTCTTAGCATTTTTCTTTATTGAAAATTATTATATCAAATCCTGTATTGTCTGTCAATTCATATTTTAATTTTTATTATTTCTAACGTATTTTAATGTGCTTTAACGTACTTTTTCATACTCGGTACACCGAAGAACGACTGCACCATGTGACGGCAGGGTCAGCTGAAGCACACCGCCTTTACAGACCGATACTTTCTTTATCAGGCTATAACCAAAATCACCGGTTGCAATTAACTGTTTAAAGTGGATTTCTCTGGAGCGTGAAATTCCAAGTTCCCATACCGACAAGGAAATATTTTTTACTTCATTACTGTTATTGATTGCAATCACACTTCTCTGGGTATTGGTAAATCTTCCATAACAAAGCAGTTGATAATCATTTGCAAGGAATTTTAAAGAACCTTTGATAAATTCTTCATTTTCTTTGTGAATGGCAATCATTGCTTTATGAAATTCGATGAGTTCTTTATCTTCCTTTCCCCACGGATAGGTTCTTCGGTTATCTGGGTCTGTAAATCCGCATACGCCTGCTTCATCTCCATAATAGACAGTCGGTGCACCAGGCCAGGTCATCTGCATAACAACGGCTTCTCGTAATACCGCTTTATTAATATTTTCTGATGCGGCATGTGAACCTAAGTTTGCCACACGGCCTACTTTATGATTCGTTCTTGTAAGGAATCTGGAGTGGTCATGGTTGGAAAGTTCATTCATGGATACCATCAAAGACGGTGCATAAAAACTTGCCATGTGATATTTCATTGCCCCGATAAAACAGTCGCTGTTTCCATACATGCCTTCATTGTATTCATCACTATGTTTTTCCATTCCGGTTAAGAACCAGGTCACCGGCTCCATAAATGCATCATAGTTCATAACGGTATCCCACTGGTCACCTTCTAACCAGCTCTTGGCATCCCCATAATGTTCCGCCAGAATAATTGCATTTGGATTGGCTTCTTTTACATTTTTTCTAAAATCACGCCAGAATTTATGATTGTATTCATTACTGTGTCCCAAATCCGCTGCCACATCCAGTCTCCATCCATCTACATTATAAGGCGGAGAAACCCATTTTCTTGCCACTTTCATAATGTATTCGTACAGACTGTCCGATGCTTCATAATTGAGTTTTGGCAGAGTTTCATGTCCCCACCATCCATCGTAGTCTTTATTATATGGCCAGTTATTTTGATTGTGGAATAAAAAGAAACTGCGATACGGGCTGTCTGCCGATACATAAGCCCCTTTTTCATATCCTGCCTGATTTTCATAAATACGCTCTCTGTCGAGCCATTTATTAAATGAACCACAGTGATTAAAGACACCATCCAGAATGACCTTCATTCCTCTTTTGTGTACTTCTTCCACAAACTGTGCAAAGAAATGATTGCTTGCTTCCAGATTTTCATAATCCGTTACTCTCTGAATGTATTTTGATGCATGAGAGTTATCCTGGTCGCCCCAGTTTAACGGTTCTCCTCCATCTTTTACGATTTTTCCATAATGCGGGTCTACATAATCGTAATCCTGAATATCGTATTTATGGTTTGACGGCGAAACAAAAATCGGATTGAAATAAATGACATCCACACCTAAATCCTGAAGATAATCTAATTTATCCCATACTCCCTGTAAATCTCCGCCATAAAAATCACGGACATCCATTGCCTGTGGCGGTCGATTCCAATCTTCTACTTTCTGTACCGGTGCTGAAATATAAGAATATTCATTTGTCACAACGTCATTTGATTTGTCTCCATTACAGAAACGATCCACAAAAATCTGGTACATGACTGCACCTTTTGCCCAGTCCGGAGTCTCAAATCCCGGAACAATTCCAAATGCATAATGTTCGTCTAAGTCTTTTACAATACCAAAACGGTTATAGTAGCAGTGTACTTTACCGGAAAATAATTCAAAATAATAATGAATGGTTTCTGTTCCAACCAGAAGTTTCGTTTCGTAATAATCAAACCCATCTCTTGTCTCGACCAGCTCCATCTTCTTTTTTTCTTGTCCGCTGACCAGACAGACCATATCAACATTTCCACGTTTCGTACGAATTCTGATTTTTACTGTGTCTCCGACTTTTGGCTCAAACGGCATACGGTAACTTTCCGTCTCATCACTGAACACCGCACGTTTATTGAAAGCAGGGCGCATGTTTGTCACATACTCCTGAATTTTTTGCATATTTTTTAAGTTTTCGTAATTCATATTTTGCATCCTCTCTTTTTATTCCGGTCTGTGTTTGAATTACTCTTTATAATTCTAAATGAGTGTAATGAGTGTAAAGTAAAAGAGGCAGTCTCTCGACTGCCTCTTTTGGAGAAGGTATTTCTTCTTATGGGGTGTAGCAAAAACTATATAATGTATTGGGGGGTTTTTACAGTTATTATAATAGCATGTACGGCACAAAAAGTGTGCACAATCTTCTTATTATTTTAAAACTTTTTTTGAATAATTTTACATGCTCTATAAAACGACTCTGCTTATCTCTTTGTTAAATCATACAAAGTACCGCCCAAATCATTCTCTAAGCTTTTTTGCTCCTCATTTTCTGAAAACAATGCCTCAAATTCTTCCCGTCCGATTTTTTCCTTTTCCAACAGCAGTTCCACACACTTGTGTAAGACATCTATATGTGAACCAATCAGCTCTTTTGCCTGTGAATACGCTTCATCAATGATTCTTTTTACTTCGCTATCTATCACTGCTGCGGTCTGTTCGCCATAATTTCTCGTATGCGCCAAATCACGACCAATAAATACTTCGTCTTCATCACTTCCGTAGTTAATCAATCCGACTTTATCTGACATTCCGTACTGTGTCACCATCGCCCTTGCAAGCTGTGTTGCCTGTTTGATATCCTGAGAAGCACCGGTCGTCACATCTTTGAAAATAAGTTCCTCAGCAACCCTTCCTCCTAAGTCTACTACAATGTTCTCAAGCATTTTATTTTTGCTGTTAAACATTTCATCTGCCTCTGGAAGCGGCATCGTATATCCAGCTGCTCCAAGACCGGTTGGAATAATAGAAATCGTGTGAACCGGTCCCATATTTGGCAGAAGGTGGAATAAAATTGCGTGCCCCGCTTCATGATATGCTGTAATTTTCTTTTCTTTTTCTGAAATAACCTTACTTTTCTTTTCTGCACCAATTCCAACTTTTACAAATGCCTGACGGATATCTTTCTGCGTCAGATAATACCTTCCATCTTTGGCGGTTAAAATTGCAGCTTCATTCATAAGATTTTCCAAATCTGCACCGGTAAATCCGGCGGTTGTTCTTGCAATTTCATGTAAATCGACATCCTCTCCAAGAGGTTTCTTTCTTACATGAACTTTTAAAATTTCCTCTCTGCCTTTAATATCCGGTCTTCCCACTCCAACTTTTCTATCAAAGCGTCCCGGACGTAAAATGGCAGGGTCTAAAATATCTACACGGTTTGTCGCAGCCATCACAATGATTCCCTCATTGACTCCAAAACCATCCATTTCAACCAATAACTGGTTCAAAGTCTGTTCTCTTTCATCATGGCCACCACC
>JAIIAN010000211.1 GCA_022717655.1 Bacillota bacterium
TAAAATTAAGGAGGAAATTACGAAATGAAATTAACAATGGATGGGATCAAAAATCGTGAAGCATGGGAGAAAGCAGGAATTCAGCTTCCGGGATACGATGTGAAAGAGGTTTCAGAAAAAGCAAAAAAAGAACCAAGATGGGTACACTTTGGAATCGGAAATATTTTCCGTGTGTTTATCGGTGGAATTGCAGATGGTTTATTAGAAGAAGGCGCATTAGACCGTGGACTTACCTGCGTAGAAACATTTGATTATGATGTAGTGGATAAGATTTATACTCCTTATGATAATCTGGGCTTGAGCGTTATTCTTCATGGAGACGGAAGCCGTGAATATAAAGTGCTGGGTTCTCTGGCGGAGGCAGTAAAAGCGCAGTCATCTAATGAGGCACAGTGGAACCGTTTAAAAGAAATTTTTACAAGTAAGTCGTTACAGATGGTTTCCTTTACAATTACAGAAAAAGGATATGCATTACAGAAAGCAGATGGCACATGGTTCCCATTTGTACAGGCTGATATTGAAAATGGTCCGGATAAAGCGACAGGAGCAATGGCAGTAGTAGTTGCAATGTTGTATGAAAGATACAAGGCAGGAAAATACCCATTGGCTCTGGTGTCCATGGATAACTGTTCTAAAAATGGTGCAAAACTTCGTGAATCTGTACTGACTATGACAGAAGAATGGAAAAAAGCAGGATTTGTAGATGAGGGATTTGTTTCTTATGTCAGTGATGAAAAAGTAATTGCTTTCCCATGGACCATGATTGATAAAATTACTCCTCGTCCGAGTGAAAAAATTGCAGATGATTTGGAAGAACTTGGTGTTGAAGAAATGCAGCCGGTTATTACAAGTAAAAAAACTTATATTGCACCGTTTGTAAATGCAGAAAAACCGCAGTATCTGGTTATTGAAGACAATTTCCCAAATGGTCGTCCGGCACTGGAGAAAGGCTTTGGCGTTTATATGGCTGACAGAAATACCGTTAATTTATCAGAACGTATGAAAGTAACGGTATGCTTAAATCCGGTACATTCCGCTACAGGACCGCTTGGAGTCGTACAGGGGTATGACTTATTTGCCCATATGTTAAATACAAACGAAGATATGATGAAAATGGCACGTATGATTGCTTATGATGAAGGTCTTCCGGTTGTTCCAAATCCGGGAATCCTTTCCCCACAGGCATTTGTAGATGAGCTGTTTAATGACCGTTTTCCGAATGAATACTTAGGAGATACCAATATGCGTCTCTCTGTTGACGTCTCTCAGATGGTGGGAATCCGTTTTGGAGAAACCATCAAAGCTTATGTTGAAAAATTCGGAGATGCAAAAAAACTGACAGCGATTCCACTTGGAATTGCCGGATGGCTTCGTTACATGCTTGGAGTGGATGATGAAGGACAGAAATATGAACTGGCTCCAGACCCAATGAATGAAGAAATTCAGGAACAGTTAAAAGAGATTGTAATCGGAAAACCGGAGACATTTACAGACCAGTTAAAACCGATTCTTTCTAACGAGCGTCTGTTCTTTGTTGATTTGTATACAACAGGTGTGGCAGAAAAAATAGAAGAAATGTTTAGAGAAATGATTGCAGGAAAAGGAGCAGTAAGAGCAACCATTCATAAATATGTAAATCAGTAATAGAAAATAATAGAAAGTAATAGAAAGAATTGATTCAAAAGGTGATTCTCCAGAAAGCGGAGAGTCACCTTTTTTATACAGAAAGATTTACTCAGCATACATTATAAAAAATGGAAAAGGAAAAAGCCAAAAGGAAAAAACCAAATGGAAAATCAAAAACTGGAAAATCTGTTAAATCTGGCATTGAATGCCACACCGGAGGAATTGGAAAAATCAGAAAATTTATCGGTTGGATATGAATCAGAGCAGAGAAAATGGGAGGTGATTGTAAAATATTCTGGAGAACCAGAGATTTTTGAAAATCCGGAAGTTCAGACCGTAAGGCTTTTGGGAGGTTTTGCAATTTTAACGCTTTCACAAAATCAAATAGAGAGATTGACAAATGACGCAAGGGTTGAATTTATAGAAAAACCCAAGCGTTTATTTTTTGCAGTAAATGAGGGACGATCGGCTTCTTGTATCAATTCAGTGCAAGATGAATCTTTTTTGCGGGGAAATTCCCTGTTTGGAGAGGGAGTTCTAGTTGGATGTGTGGATTCGGGAATTGATTACAGTCATCCGGATTTTTGTAATGAAGATGGAACCAGCAGAATTTTGCGACTTTGGGACCAGAGTATATCGGGAAATCCACCAGAGGGATATCGGATTGGAACGGAATATACAAAAGAGCAAATAGAGGAAGCATTGGCAAAAAGGACTCCAGCAGAGCGGTATGCGGTTGTTCCGAGCCGAGATTTGAGCGGGCATGGAACAGGTGTGATGGGAATTGCGGTCGGAAATGGGAGAGCCTCAAATGGAGTCTATCGGGGAGTTGCGCCAAAAAGTGAATTGATTGTGGTGAAACTTGGAAATCCAAGAGCAGAAGGATTTCCGAGAACAACGGAGCTGATGCAAGGAATTGATTATTGTATCAGAATGGCGGTCAGACTTGGGAAACCACTTGCCTTAAATTTGAGTTTTGGAAATAATTATGGTTCGCATGATGGAGAATCCCTGCTGGAATTTTATCTGGATACTGTAGCAGTGGTTGGAAGAAATGTAATCTGCGTGGGAACCGGAAATGAAGGAAATAAGGCAATTCACACTTCAGGAGTACTGGGTAATTCAAATGAAGTCGTTCCCTTGCAGATTGGAGACTATGAGCGGAGCATCAACCTGCAGATTTGGAAGCAGTATGTAGATGAGATAGAGTTTTCTTTGGAACACCCAAATGGAGAGGTAGCAGGATCATTTCGGGAAGAGCTTGGAACACAGAGGTTTCGTCTGGAAAATACAGAGATTTTGATTTACTATGGAGAACCAAAGCCATTTAGTATGGCACAGGAAATTTATCTGGATTTTATTCCGGTCAATACTTATATCGATACCGGTATTTGGAAAATCAATTTAATTCCAAAAAGAATTGTAGATGGAACGTATGATATGTGGCTTCCATCGGGAAGTGTGCTCAACCAGGGAACACGATTCCTTTATCCGACACCTGAGACAACACTTACGATTCCTTCCACAGCACAGAAAGTAATTTCTGTCGGAGCGTATGACTCCAGATATCAGGCGGTAGCAGATTTTTCAGGGAGAGGATATACGAGAGAAAATCGTTTGATAAAACCGGATATCTCAGCTCCAGGGGTGAATATTATGACAACAGCAGTGGGCGGAGGATATCGAATTCAGACGGGAACTTCCTTTGCAACACCATTTGTAACCGGAAGTGCGGCACTTTTAATGGAATTTGGAATTGTAAAAGGAAATGATGTGTATTTATATGGAGAAAAAGTGAAGGCGTATCTGATACGAGGGGCAAGGCATTTACTGACAGGACCGTATCCAAATCAATTACTGGGGTGGGGAGCGTTATGTCTTAAAAACAGTATCCCATAACACCAAAAGGAGCAAAAATCTTAAACCAGAAAACACCGTCACCTTTGGTTTGCGTTTCTTTGGGCTAGATGATAAAATTAATAAGAAATACAAAGAGGGCAGGTTAAAGTTATGACAAAAATATGGAAGAAGTTAGTAGTAATTTGGCTCATAGCCGTAATAGTATTACCTTTAATGACAGGAATGCAGGTTTGGGCAAAGACAGAGCCAAAACAGCTTGATATATTGTTTACCCATGATACGCATTCTCATCTGAAC
Source organism: Bacillota bacterium (assembly GCA_022717655.1). Classification (GTDB taxonomy): domain Bacteria; phylum Bacillota; class Clostridia; order Lachnospirales; family Lachnospiraceae; genus Blautia. The sequence continues at coordinate 3,784 of JAIIAN010000211.1, forward strand.
AGTTTTACAACAATAGTAAATGGTGAGAAAAAAGAGGCAGGAGGTTTTGCAAAATTAAAAACATTGATAAATGAGCATAAGAAAGTGAATCCAGATACACTTGTACTGGATGGTGGAGATTTTTCAATGGGAACACTGATTCAGACGGTATATGACACAGAAGCAGCAGAACTTAGGATGCTTGGTCAGATAGGATGTGACGTGACTACATTGGGAAATCATGAATTTGATTATCAATCAAAGGGACTGGCAGATATGTTGAATGCAGCTAAAAATTCCGGTGATACAGTACCGAGCCTGGTATTGTGTAATGTAGACTGGGATGCGATGGAAGAAGCAGGTTTAAGCGAAGGTCAAAAGCAGATACAATCAGCATTTGAGAAATATCAGGTGAAGGATTATGTAGTTGTTCAGAAAGGTAATATAAAAATAGCGGTACTTGGTGTATTTGGAAAAGATGCACTTGTCTGTGCTCCAACCTGTGAATTGGTATGGAAAGATCCGGTGAAAGCGGCAAAGCAAACAGTAGAAAAAATCAAAAAGAAGGAAAAGGTAGATATGATTGCCTGCGTGTCTCATAGTGGAACATGGGATGATGCAGACAAATCAGAAGATGAGATTCTGGCAAAAGAGGTTCCGGATATTGACTTGATTATTAGTGGGCATACACATTCACAGTTAGACAAACCAATTCAACATGGAAATACCTATATTGTATCCTGCGGTGAATATGGAAAAAATCTTGGAACAATTTCCATGACACAAAAGGATGATGGACGGTGGAAGGCAACCTCTTATGAGCTGATTCCGGTATCGGATGAAGTGAATCCGGATGAGACAACACAGGCAAAAATTGATGCATTAATGGATACGGTAGATATAAATTATCTTGCAAAGTTTGGATATACAAGAAAAGAAGTACTTGCAGAAAATGATATTGAATTTAATAGTCTGGATGAAATGAGCACGAAGCATGAGGAATTAAATCTTGGCGATATAATATCAGATGCTTATGTATATGCAGTAGAGAATACAGGAGACTCTGACGGAGAAAAAGTAGATGTTGCAATCGTACCTGCCGGAACTGTAAGAGATACTTATACAAAAGGCGATATAACAGTGGAGCAGGTATATAATTCCTTCTCGCTGGGAACAGGAAAGGACGGACTTGCAGGTTATCCTCTGATCAGTGCATATTTAACGGGAAAAGAACTGAAAACAGTGGCAGAGGTAGAT
>JAIIAN010000014.1 GCA_022717655.1 Bacillota bacterium
TCTATTTGCTGACAGTAGACCCGGAAGAGTCCGGTGAAGAAGGCAGTGCAGCTTATATTTTAAAAGACACTTCAGAAGATGGAGACAAGGACGGCTGTTATGTATTTGTAGAGGATGACACAGAATTTGATGCAGTGTATAAAGTCTTTGAAGTGATGTTGGATGAGATTGATTTTGAATACGAATAATAAAAGGAACGGCAAATATTGGAGGAATTAATTTGAAAAAAAATAACAACTCAAAATTGAAAATCATTCCATTGGGCGGACTGGAACAAATTGGAATGAACATTACTGCCTTTGAATACGAGGATAGTATTGTTGTAGTGGACTGCGGACTTTCTTTCCCGGAGGACGATATGCTGGGAATCGATTTAGTAATTCCGGATGTCACCTACTTAAAAGAAAATATTTCCAAAGTAAAAGGCTTTGTAATTACCCATGGTCATGAAGACCATATCGGAGCACTTCCTTATGTATTAAAAGAAGTGAATGTGCCGATTTATGCAACAAAACTTACCATCGGATTGATTGAAAATAAATTAAAAGAACACAATCTGCTCCGTACAACCAAACGGAAAGTGATTCGTCATGGACAGTCCATTAACCTTGGCTGTTTCAGAATCGAATTTATTAAAACAAATCACAGTATTCAGGATGCTTCCGCACTGGCAATCTATTCACCGGCAGGAATTGTCGTGCATACCGGTGACTTTAAGGTAGATTACACTCCTGTATTTGGTGATGCAATTGATTTACAGAGATTTGCAGAGATTGGAAAAAAAGGTGTCCTTGCGTTGATGTGCGACAGTACGAATGCGGAGCGAAAAGGCTTTACAATGTCAGAGCGTACCGTAGGAAGAACATTTGACAATATTTTTGCAGAGCATAGAAACACAAGAATTATTATTGCAACATTTGCCTCAAATGTGGACCGTGTACAGCAGATTATCAACTCAGCCTATAAGTATGGGAGAAAAGTTGCGGTAGAGGGTCGAAGCATGGTAAATGTCATCGGTACAGCCGCAGAACTTGGCTACCTGAAGATTCCGGATAAAACGTTAATTGATATCGACCAGCTTAAAAACTATCCGGATGAGAAAGTTGTATTGATTACGACAGGAAGTCAGGGAGAATCCATGGCTGCATTGTCCCGCATGGCTGCAAATATTCATAAAAAAGTTACGATTAAGCCAAACGATACGATTATTTTCAGTTCCAATCCGATTCCGGGAAATGAAAAAGCGGTATCAAAAGTAATTAATGAATTAAGTATGAAAGGTGCAGACGTTATCTTTCAGGATGCACACGTTTCCGGACATGCATGTCAGGAAGAGATTAAACTGATTTATTCCCTTGTAAAACCAAAATATGCCATTCCGGTGCATGGAGAGTACAGACACTTAAAAGCACAGGCAGGTGTGGCAGAAGAACTTGGAATTCCAAAGGAAAATATCTTTATTCTTTCTTCCGGTGATGTGCTTGAACTAAATGAAGAAGAACCGGCAAGAGTAACCGGACAGGTTCGTACAGGAGCAATCTTTGTTGATGGTCTTGGTGTTGGAGATGTTGGAAATATCGTACTTCGTGATCGTCAGCATCTTTCAGAAGACGGTATTATGATTGTTGTGCTTACCTTAGAAAAACATTCGAGCAATCTTCTCGCAGGACCGGATATCGTCTCACGTGGTTTTGTCTATGTGCGAGAATCGGAAGATTTAATGGAAGAGGCCAGAAGTGTAGTAGAAGAGGCGATTGACAGCTGTCTGGAGAGACATATTACAGATTGGGGCAAGATGAAAAATGTGATTAAAGATTCTCTGGGAGAATTCTTGTGGAAGAGAACCAAGAGAAGTCCGATGATTCTGCCGATTATTATGGAGGCATAATTCCATGAGTAATATTGACTATTATGTAAACAGGTTGATTGAGGAGATTAAAAGTGAGAGTGTTTACAGACAATACACGACTTCTCTTGAAAAGCTCAATGCAAATCCTGAATTAAAACGGCAGGTTGATGAACTGCGCAGATTAAACTACCAGGCGCAGATTAAAAACGATGATACAGACTCTTATGACACCATAGATGACATTGATGATAAGATAGATGAATTAAGCTGTATACCGGAAGTGAATCAGTTTTTAGAGGCAGAAGCTGCACTTTGCAGACTCCTGCAGGATATTTCGGTAAGAGTACATGAGGCGATTCATTTAGATATACCGGACTTAAATTAGGGTCAGGCAGATATTCCGAGGGTGCATTAAGAAAATAAGGAGAAAAAAATGGGAAGAGGAATCAGAAAACAGGGTGCGGCATCAATTTTTGCAGGTGGATTTTTCCGCTTTGCGGTGTATGCCTGTGTGGTGTGTGCCGTGATTTATGTTGGAAAATCAGCGTATGATTTTGGATATGCGATTTTCGACCAGATACCTGTGGATGATGAAGACCATGGAGAAGATGTAACTGTTGTAATCAAAGACGGAGCGTCGGTGTATCAGATTGGAAAGATTTTAAAAAGCAAAGGTCTGATTAAAGATGCAAAAGTATTTGTGGTACAGGAAAGTCTTTCAAATTATAAAGATAAATTACAGTCGGGAACTTATATTTTAAATACTTCTATGACGACAGATGAAATGCTGGCAGTGCTTGCAAGAGAAGATATGACAGGACAGCCGGAGCAGGATTCCACGGATTCTCTGGACACCTCAACAGATGGTACAGATGTGCAGACAACAGAAGAGTCCGTTACAGATGAGAGTCAGGATGCGTCAGGAGAACAGGCAGGGGAAACGGCTGAATAAGAGGGAAAAAAAGTGATTGTCGATGAAAGAATGGTTACCTATATAAACTCTCTGGACAAAGGAAATACGCCTTTTTTAACTCAGCTTGAAAAGGATGCAAAGGAAAATTATGTGCCGATTATACGGCGGGAAATGCAGAGCTTTTTAAAAGTGATGTTACAGATAGCAAGTCCCCATCTCATCCTGGAGGTGGGGACTGCTGTTGGTTTTTCCACTCTTCTTATGAGTGAGTATGCACCGAAAGACTGCAGAATCACGACGATAGAAAATTATGAGAAGAGAATACCGATTGCCAGAGAAAATTTTAAAAAAGCAGGAAAAGAAGAGCAGATTACCTTATTAGAGGGTGATGCGGCCCAAATTTTAAAGACGCTGGAGGGAAGTTATGATTTTATCTTTATGGACGCAGCAAAAGCGCAGTATATTAACTTCTTTCCGGATGTATTGAGGCTTTTAAAAAAAGGCGGAATTTTAATTTCTGATAATGTACTGCAAGATGGAGATATTATCGAATCTCACTTCGCGGTAGAGAGAAGAAACCGGACAATTTATAAGCGGATGAGGGAATACCTTTATGTGCTGAAAAATCATGAAGAACTTGAGACAAGTATTATTCCTCTCGGTGATGGAGTGACGCTTAGTATTAAGAAATAGAAAGGCAAGAGAGATGAGAGCAAAACCAGAGTTATTAATTCCGGCAAGCAGTCTGGAAGTTTTAAAAATAGCGGTTATTTTTGGTGCAGATGCAGTTTATATCGGTGGAGAAGCCTTTGGACTGCGTGCAAAGGCAAGAAACTTTTCTATGGAAGACATGAAAGAGGGAATTGAATTTGCACATCAGCATCATGTAAAAGTATACGTAACAGCAAACATTTTGGCACACAACAAAGATTTGGACGGAGTAAGAGAATATTTCCGTGAATTAAAAGAAATCAAGCCAGATGCACTGATTATTTCTGACCCGGGTGTATTTATGATTGCAAAAGAAGTATGTCCGGAGATTGAACGTCATATCAGTACTCAGGCAAATAATACCAATTATGAAACTTATAAGTTCTGGTATGGACTGGGCGCAAAACGTGTGGTCAGTGCAAGAGAACTTTCTTTAGAAGAGATTAAACAGATTCGTGCAAATATTCCGGATGATTTGGAAATCGAAACTTTTATTCACGGTGCAATGTGTATTTCTTATTCCGGAAGATGTCTCTTAAGCAATTTCTTTACCGGAAGAGATGCGAATCAGGGTGCATGTACACATCCGTGCAGATGGAAGTATTCGATTGTAGAAGAAACCAGACCTGGAGAATACATGCCGGTTTATGAAAACGAGCGTGGAACTTATATCTTTAACTCAAAAGATTTATGTATGATTGAGCATATGGATGATATTCTGACTTCAGGAATCGACAGCTTAAAAATTGAAGGACGAATGAAAACCGCCCTTTATGTGGCAACGGTTGCAAGAACCTACAGAAAAGCCATTGATGATTATTTTGAGAGCCCGGAATTATACCGAAAAAATATGGAGTGGTATAAAGAGCAGATTATGGGATGTACCTATCGTCTGTTTACAACTGGATTCTTTTATGGAAAACCAGATGAAACTTCCCAGATTTATGACAGTAATACTTATGCAAAAGACTACACCTATCTTGGTTTCTTAGAAGAAAAGACAGAAAAAGGACTCTATCGAATCACCCAGAGAAATAAATTCCTTGTAGGAGAAACGATAGAGGTCATGCGTCCGAACGGAGAAAATCGTCTGGTTACAGTAAAAGCAATTTATGATGAAGAGGGAAATTCCTGTGAAAGCGCTCCACATCCACAGCAGGTGCTGTATCTGGATTTGGGAGAGGACTTAAATGTCTTTGACCTTTTAAGAAGAAAAGAAAGCGTTTCTTAATTTTAAAATCGCATTTTTCTCAATACGAGACACATAAGAGCGGCTGATATTCAGCCGCTTTGCTATTTCCCTCTGGGTCAGTTCATCACAGCCATAAAGTCCAAAGCGTAGTTTTAACACTTCCGCTTCCCGTTTGGTCAGCACGAAGCCAAGCAGATAATAAAGCTTACGGATATCCTGTTTTAAAGAATAATTTTTTACGACATCGATGGGCTCATTTTCGATGACATCAAGCAGATTGATTTCATTTCCTTCACGGTCTGTACCGATGGGTTCATACAGAGAAATATCCTTGCTGGTTTTCTTCTTAGAACGAAGCAGCATAAGCAGTTCGTTGTCGATACAGCGGGCGGCATAAGTGGAGAGCCGGTTTGATTTTTCCTGATTAAATGTATGAATTGCTTTTATCAGCCCGATTGTTCCAATCGAAATCAGGTCGTCTAATTCTTCTTCAACCCCTTGATATTTTTTTACAATATGTGCTACAAGGCGCAGATTGCGTTCGATGAGAATGTTTTTTGCTTCCTGACTGCCCCTTTTGTATTCTTGGAGATAATATTTTTCCTCCTCGGATGTCAAGGGCTTAAGAAATGTTTTCAAGCAGCCTTACCTCAAAGGGATTTAATAATAGTCTATGAGAAAAAGAGAAAAATTGTGCTTTTCCCAAAAAAGAAAAAAGGCTTGTATCAAAAGGAAAATTGTGATACGATAGTCAAATCAGAAAACAATTCATGTTTTCCGGTACAGCTGCTTAATCTTCGCTGTACCAGTTCTGGCAGTTCTGCCATTTTTTTCAAATTTTAAGTTTATTTAATTTCAAATCTAAGACAAGTAAGTATGAGTTTAGGAGGCATTTTATGTATGTTCAGTAAAGTGTTGTCAGCGGCTATTGATGGGGCAAGATGCGTTCCGGTATCAGTAGAAGTGGATGCAAGTAATGGACTTCCGGCTTTTTTGATGGTAGGAGATTTATCTTATCAGGTAAAAGAAGCGCAGGAGAGAGTCCGTACTGCGATAAGAAACAGTGGAATGACAATTCCACCCAAAAGAGTAACTGTAAATTTAGCACCCGCGGATGTCCGTAAAGATGGAAATCATTTTGATTTGCCAATAGCGGCTTCGCTTATGATTGCATTTGGCTTTTTGGAAGCAGAAAAATTCGATGGCGTGATGCTTGCCGGAGAACTTGGTTTAAATGGCAGGATTAATGGAGTCAGAGGAATTCTGCCTTTTGTAGAAACCGCTTACAAAAAGGGATGCCGGCTTTGTATTGTGCCAAAGCAAAATTACAGGGAAGCACGGATGATTGGACAGATTTCTGTGCTTGGAGTGGAGTCTTTGCAGGAATTTTTAAGCTGTGCCAGAAAAGAAAACTGGGGGCTTTTAGAAGATACAAAAGAAGAGTCGGTTTTACTGCCTGTAAAGAAAAAGGAAATCGAAGATTTTGCCGATATTCAAGGTCAGGAATATGTAAAGCGGGCAGCCGTGATTGCGGCAGCAGGGATGCATAACTTTCTTATGACCGGTCCAAAGGGAACAGGAAAGACGATGATTGCCAGAAGAATCCCAGGGATTCTGCCAGAACCTACAAAAGAAGAACTGCTTGAAGTATCAAAGATTTACAGCATTTCAGGTCTGTTATCCGAAGAAAAACCATTTCTTTTATCTCGTCCATTTCGGGCACCCCATCACACCATTTCACCGGCGGCACTTGCCGGAGGCGGAAAGTATCCAAAAGCCGGAGAAATCACGCTTGCCCATAAGGGCGTTCTTTTCTTAGATGAATTTCCGGAGTTTTCCCATGAATGTATTGAATTATTAAGACAGCCGTTAGAAGAACGGAAAATTTTAATCAGCCGAAGCGGAGGTTCGTACTTGTTTCCTGCTGATTTTATGATGGTTGCTGCAATGAATCACTGTCCCTGTGGTCAGTTTCCGGATTTGAATCGGTGTAGTTGTACATTTCAGGAAGTAAAGCGTTATCAGAATCGAATCAGTGGTCCGATTTTAGACAGAATTGATATTGTGGCAGAAGTGTCGGGAATTTCTTATCAGGAGCTAACCGGAAAACGGAAAGAAAAAAGTTCAAAAAATTTTAGAAAAGAAGTTGAAAGGGCAGTAAAGATACAAGGGGAACGCTATCAGGAGAAAAAGATTCGGTTTAATTCTCAGCTTTCCGGTAAATTATTGGAGGAGTTTTGCAATGTAAGTGCAGAGGGACAGCGAATTTTGGAAAAAGCGTATAAAAAAATGAACTTAAGTGCAAGGGCATATCATAAAATCTTAAAAACAGCACGTACCATTGCGGATTTGGAACAAGAAGAGGAGATAAAAGAAGCGCATATCAGCGAAGCACTTTGTTATCGAAGAGTAGAAGGAAAGGACAATTGAAATATGGAAGAAAAAATTGTAAGTTATACACCGGACGACTTTGAATATCCAGATAAATTAAGAAATTTTAAAGACAGACCCAAACGGTTGTATGTAAAAGGAAAGCTTCCGGACCCAAATCGAAAAAGTGTGGCGATTATCGGGGCAAGAATGTGCAGTTATTACGGCAGAACGCAGGCGTATGAATTTGCAAAAGAATTTGCTTCTTGTGGAGTCCAGGTTATCAGCGGGCTGGCAAGAGGAGTTGATGGCTGGGCACATAAAGGTGCAATTGATGGTGGAGGAGAAACGTTTGCGGTGCTTGGCTGTGGAGTGGATATTTGTTATCCGAGCCAGAATATCAATCTCTATCGTGAAATTCAGAAAAAGGGAGGAATTATCTCTGAATATGAGGAAGGAGAGAAACCTCTTGGATGGCATTTTCCATTAAGAAATCGAATTATCAGTGGGCTTGCTGATATTGTTTTAGTAATCGAGGCAAAGAAAAAAAGCGGTTCATTAATCACAGTAGAGTATGCACTCGAACAGGGAAAATCGGTCTATGCGCTTCCGGGAAGAGTGGGAGAAGCATTAAGTGAAGGATGCAACAATTTAATTTTTCAGGGAGCACAAATTGCAAAAAATGTGGAAATTATTCTCGAAGAACTTGAAATTTTGGATAAAATGACGAAAGAAAAGAATAAAAAAACAGAGATAAGGCTTGCAAGAAAAGAAGAAATGGTGTATAGTTGTGTGGATTTGAAACCAAAACACCTGGACGAAATTATAAAATTAACTGACTTGGAATTGCTTGAAGTGCAGGAAATTTTGGTGAAATTAGAGTTGATGGAGCTTGTAACAGAGCCAATAAAGAATTATTATGCCAGAGCGGGAGGTTGACATGGCAAAATATTTAGTGATAGTGGAATCGCCGGCAAAAGTAAAGACAATAAAAAAATTTCTGGGTTCCAATTATGAAGTCATGGCATCAAACGGACATGTAAGAGATTTGCCGAAAAGCCAGTTGGGGTTTAGCGTAGAAAATGATTATGAACCAAAGTATATAACAATTCGTGGAAAGGGTGACATTTTAGCAGCACTTCGAAAATCTGCAAAAAAAGCAGATAAAGTTTATCTTGCAACTGACCCTGACCGTGAGGGAGAAGCGATTTCATGGCATCTTTCGAAGGCATTGAAGTTAGATGATAAAAAGATGCGTCGTATTACCTTTAATGAAATTACAAAAACAGCAGTCAAAGCTTCTATTAAAGAGGCTAGAGATATTGATTTAAAATTAGTGGATGCACAGCAGACCAGAAGAATGTTAGACCGTATGGTTGGATATAGAATCAGTCCGGTTTTATGGGCGAAAGTAAAACGTGGATTGAGTGCGGGACGTGTGCAGTCTGTTGCTCTTCGTATTATTGGAGACAGAGAAGAAGAAATTAATGCATTTATACCGGAAGAATATTGGACCTTAGAGGCACAGTTTGCGGTAAAAGGTGAGAAAAAACCGCTGACTGCAAAATTTTATGGAAAAAAAGGACAGAAAATCAATATTCATTCCAAAGGAGAACTCGATGAAATTTTAAAAGGCCTTGAAGGTGTAAGCTATGAGGTGGATGAAGTAAAAAAGGGAGAGCGTACAAAAAAAGCACCATTTCCATTTACTACCAGTACCTTACAGCAGGAAGCATCCAAAGTGTTAAACTTCTCGACACAGAAAACCATGCGTCTTGCACAGCAGTTATATGAAGGAATTGATATCAAGGGAAATGGAACAGTTGGTGTGATTACTTATCTGCGTACGGATTCAACCCGTATCTCGGATGAAGCCCAGAAAGCAGCACAAGAGTATATTACAGAACAGTATGGAGAAGAATATATCAGGGTAACTGAGAAAAAAGATGGTAATAAAAAGAAAATTCAGGATGCGCATGAAGCAATTCGTCCAACTGATATTACAAGAACCCCGATTTCTTTAAAAGAATCTTTAACCAGAGACCAGTTCCGTCTGTATCAGTTGATTTGGAAACGTTTTACCGCAAGTCAGATGCAGCCTGCAAAATATGAAACCACTTCCGTTAAAATTAAAGGCGGAGAGTATTATTTTACAACGTCTGCATCGAAATTAAAGTTTGATGGTTTCATGGCAGTTTATGTGCAGGAAGAGGATGAAAAATCAGATAAGATGGTTTTAACAAAAGGACTCGATGAGACAAGTGAGCTGACATTTGAGAAATTTAACGAACAGCAGCATTTCACTCAGCCACCGGCTCATTATACAGAGGCAACCCTTGTAAAAACCTTAGAAGAACTTGGAATTGGACGTCCAAGTACCTATGCACCAACCATTACTACGATTATTGCAAGACGGTATGTTGCAAAAGAAAATAAAAATCTTTATATGACAGAAATTGGTGAAGTAGTCAATAATATTATGAAAACTTCGTTCCCAAGTATTGTGGATGTACATTTTACGGCAACGATGGAAGAACTGCTCGACAGTATTGCAGAAGGACTGATTGAGTGGAAAACGGTAATTCGCAATTTCTATCCTGATTTGGATGAAGCAGTAAAGACAGCAGAAAAGGAACTTGAAGAAGTTAAGATAGAAGATGAGGTAACCGACGTAATCTGTGAACAGTGCGGAAGAAATATGGTAATCAAATACGGACCGCATGGAAAATTTCTGGCTTGCCCTGGATTTCCGGAATGTCGTAATACCAAACCGTATCTGGAAAAAATCGGAGTACCGTGTCCAATCTGTGGAAAAGAAGTAGTAATGCGCAGAAGTAAAAAAGGACGCCGTTATTATGGCTGTGAAAACAATCCGGAATGTGAATTTATGTCCTGGCAGAAGCCATCCAAAGAAAAATGTCCAAACTGCGGTGGATATATGGTAGAAAAAGGAAATAAACTGGTCTGTGCAAATGAACAGTGTGGATTCGTAAAAATACAGCCGAAAGACAGAGTTGAAGAGGCTTAAGTGAACTACTACACGCCATAAAGGCATGTGGATACATGGCGATAGAAATTTATAAAAATAAATGGTTAATTTAGGGCGATTGCAGGAAAAGTCTTGTAGTCGCTCTTTTTGCTGAAAGAAATGAAATTGTTAGAAAAAAATGAATAGACAGAAAATAGCTATATTATCCATTGATTTCAGAATAATTGTGTGGTAAAATGAAAAAAGAAAAAATAAATTTAGCATATAGGATTGGATGCTGAACAAAACGAAAGGAGATTTATTATGAGCGTACAATTACTAGACAAGACCAGAAAAATTAATAAACTGCTCCATAATAATCATTCTTCCAAGGTATTATTTAATGATATCTGCGAGGTGATGGTAGAGACTCTGGACTCCAACATACTTGTTATCAGTAAAAAGGGGAAAGTACTTGGTGTCGGAACATGTCAGGGAGTGCAGGAGATTACAGAACTGATTGACGATGAGGTCGGCGGATTTATTGATAAGCTCTTAAATGAAAGACTGCTTGGAGTTTTGTCAACAAAAGAAAATGTCAATTTACAGACTCTTGGATTTGAAAGTGAAGGCATTGATAAGTATATGGCAATTATCAGTCCAATTGATATTGCAGGAGAACGTTTGGGAACACTCTTTATGTACCGTGATACCAAAAGTTATGATATAGAAGATATTATCGTAAGTGAGTATGGAACAACTGTAGTTGGTCTTGAAATGATGCGTTCCGTTCATGAAGAAAATGCGGAAGAAAATCGAAAGATTCAGGTGGTAAAAGCTGCCTTTAATACACTGTCATTTTCAGAGTTGGAGGCAATTATTCATATCTTTGATGAACTCGACGGGGATGAGGGAATCTTAGTTGCAAGTAAGATTGCAGACCGTGTGGGAATTACAAGGTCTGTGATTGTAAATGCGCTTCGTAAGTTCGAAAGTGCAGGAGTTATCGAATCTCGTTCTTCCGGTATGAAAGGAACCTATATTAAAGTTTTAAATGAAGTGATTTTTGATGAACTCGATGAAATTAAAAAAAGAAAAATCGTGAAGAATAATAAATAAAAATAATAAGAAATAATAAATAGAATAGAAATGAATGAATCAAGAATAGAAAGTGAAGAGACTTCATATAGTAAGAGGGAGCTTGACTTTCTATTTTTTTATTTACAGAAAATTGCTTTCCTGTAAATAAAAAAACGCTCCGCAGGGATGCGCACTGCGGCGTACAAAGTAGATGTCGCAAGCAACCGCCGCAGGCGCGAGAATGTGCCTTGTCACATTCTCTATTCTGAATTTATAAAAATTGTATGAAACATGTACAAAAATAAAAAAATAAGAAAACATAAGAAAAAATGAGAAAACATAAGAGAATACTGTAAAATATAAAAAATTACACCTTTTGTTGCAGTTGCGGAAATAAGCTGAATTAACTAATATATGACTAACGGTTAGCACTCGATTAAAATGAGTGCTAGTAAAATGAGATTGATAATTCTAAAGGAGGCATTTTAGATATGAAATTAGTACCATTAGGAGACAGAGTTGTATTAAAACAGTTAGTTGCAGAAGAAACTACAAAATCCGGTATCGTATTACCGGGTCAGGCACAGGAAAAACCACAGCAGGCAGAAGTAATCGCTGTAGGTCCTGGCGGAGTAGTTGATGGAAAAGAAGTAAAAATGGAAGTTGCCGTTGGAGATCAGGTTATCTATTCCAAATATGCTGGTACAGAAGTGAAATTAGACGGAGAAGAATATATTATCGTAAGACAGAACGACATTCTTGCCGTAGTAAAATGATGTAAGTGTCAAAAGTATTAATTGCGGTTGTGCTTGCACAAAAAGCAATTGATACTTAATTGACACGCCGAACAACGAAAACGTAATAAAATGGTGTGAATACGCCATTTTATGGGAGTTTGAGGTGTTCGAGGATTGCAGGAATTGCGTAGCAATGGAGCAATCCGGTTACATCAGTGAGTGGCAAAATTTATTTTTGACATTCACATCATAAATTTCAAAAATCGTAATTCTCAAAAATCAGGAGGAACAAAATAATGGCAAAAGAGATTAAATATGGAGCAGAAGCAAGAGCAGCTCTTGAAAATGGTGTAAATAAATTAGCAGATACCGTACGTGTGACATTAGGACCGAAAGGAAGAAATGTTGTATTAGACAAATCTTTCGGTGCTCCACTTATTACAAATGATGGTGTTACAATCGCAAAAGAAATCGAATTAGAAGATGGTTTTGAAAATATGGGTGCACAGCTCATTAAAGAAGTTGCTGCTAAGACAAATGATGTAGCCGGTGACGGTACTACAACCGCAACTGTACTGGCTCAGGCAATGGTTCATGAAGGAATGAAAAACCTGGCAGCAGGTGCTAACCCAATCATTTTAAGAAAAGGTATGAAAAAAGCAACTGCAAAAGCTGTAGAAGCAATTCAGGCAATGAGCGGAACAATTGAAAGCAAAGATCAGATTGCAAGAGTTGCAGCAATTTCTGCAGGTGATGACGAAGTTGGTGAAATGGTAGCAGACGCTATGGAAAAAGTAAGCAACGACGGTGTTATCACAATCGAAGAATCCAAAACAATGAAAACAGAACTGGATTTAGTAGAAGGTATGCAGTTTGACAGAGGATATATTTCTGCATACATGGCAACAGACATGGACAAAATGGAAGCTGTATTAGATGACCCATATATTTTGATTACAGATAAGAAAATTTCTAATATCCAGGATTTACTTCCGGTATTAGAGCAGATTGTAAAATCCGGTGCGAAACTGTTAATCATCGCAGAAGATATCGAAGGAGAAGCGCTGACTACTCTTATCGTAAACAAATTAAGAGGAACATTCTCTGTAGTAGCTGTAAAAGCTCCTGGATATGGTGACAGAAGAAAAGAAATGCTTCGTGATATCGCAATCCTGACAAATGGTACTGTTGTATCTGACGAACTGGGTATTGAATTAAAAGACGTAACAATGGATCAGCTTGGACGTGCAAAATCTGTAAAAGTACAGAAAGAAACAACAGTTATCGTTGATGGTGAAGGTTCTAAAGAAGATATCGAGGCAAGAATTGCTCAGATTAAACATCAGATTGCTGAAACAACTTCTGAATTTGATAAAGAAAAATTACAGGAAAGACTTGCAAAACTTTCCGGCGGAGTTGCTGTTATCCGTGTAGGTGCTGCAACAGAAACAGAAATGAAAGAAGCAAAACTTCGTATGGAAGATGCTTTAAATGCAACAAGAGCAGCCGTAGAAGAAGGTATTATCGCAGGTGGCGGTTCTGCTTACATCCATGCATCAAAAGAAGTTGCAAAACTGGTTGAAGAACTTGACGGTGATGAAAAAACAGGTGCAAGAGTGGTATTAAAAGCTCTGGAAGCTCCGCTGTTCCATATTTCTGCAAACGCAGGTCTGGAAGGTTCTGTTATTATCAATAAAGTAAGAGAATCTGAAGTTGGTGTTGGATTTGATGCATTCCATGAAGAATATGTAAATATGGTAGAAAAAGGAATCCTTGACCCGACTAAAGTTACAAGAAGTGCATTACAGAACGCAACAAGTGTTGCCGGAACTCTGTTAACAACAGAAGCAGTTGTTTCTACAATCAAAGAAGATACTCCTGCAATGCCGGCAGGTAATCCGGGAATGGGTATGATGTAATTTAACCAAATCAAGGAAGTCCCCTGCTTCAATTGCAAATATCCGATTGACATTTTAAAAAATTCTTATGCCGGTGTCAGCTAGACACCGGCATTTCTTTATGATAGACTAAAAGAGAACAGAAAAAATGCATGAAAATGCACGAAAAAACGAAAGGAGAACGACGTGAACGACACATATTCAGAACTTCTGATAAAAAAAGAAGTAACTGCAAAAGATAAGATGATAAAAGTGCTGCTGATTGCACTGATTGCACTTATGGCAGTTGCCGGAATTTTAATTACACCGCTTGCATTTATTGTAGCGATTGCGCTTGGAATTGCAGCCTATTTTGTGTTTCCGAATCTGGATTTGGAATTTGAGTATGTCTATGTAAATGGAGAACTCGATATTGACAAAATCATGGCGAAGATGAAGAGAAAAAGAGCAAAAAGTTTTGAACTTTCCAAAATGGAAATTATGGCGCCGGTAAAATCCCATAGACTGGATTATCAGAACCAGAATACCAGAATGAAAGTTTATGATTTTTCATCAGGAAATCCATCACATAAAATTTTTGCGATGATTATTCCTAGTGACAATGAACTCTGTAAAGTGTTGCTTGAGCCGGACGAAGAACTTTTAAAAAATATTGAAAAAAGTTGTCCGAGAAAAGTTTTTGTGGATTGACACTTTTGTCGGAATTTGTTATATTTTATTACTATAAACAAAATGAAGGGAGAAAGACAATGGGTAAGATTATTGGTGAAGGCATTACCTTTGACGATGTACTCTTAGTACCGGCTTATTCTGAGGTGATTCCAAATCAGGTTGATTTAACAACTTATCTGACAAAAAAAGTAAAACTGAACATTCCGATGATGAGTGCAGGAATGGATACGGTTACAGAACATCGTATGGCAATTGCTATGGCAAGACAGGGTGGAATTGGTATTATCCACAAAAATATGTCAATTGAAGCACAGGCAGACGAAGTAGATAAAGTAAAACGTTCTGAAAATGGTGTTATCACCGACCCGTTTTATTTATCTCCAGAGCATACACTGGAAGATGCAAATAATCTTATGGCAAAATTCCGTATTTCAGGTGTGCCAATCACGGAAAACGGAAAATTAGTTGGTATTATTACAAACCGAGATTTGAAATTTGAAGAAGATTTCAGCAGAAAAATCAAGGAATGTATGACATCCGAAAATCTTGTAACAGCAAGGGAGGGTGTTACACTGGAAGATGCAAAGAAAATCCTTGCAAAATCCAGAAAAGAGAAACTTCCAATTGTCGATGAGAATTTCAATTTAAAAGGTCTTATTACCATTAAAGATATCGAAAAACAGATTAAGTATCCCTTATCTGCGAAAGATGCACAGGGCAGACTGCTGTGTGGTGCAGCAGTAGGTATCACAACAAACGTTATGGCTCGTGTGGATGCACTTGTAAAAGCAAATGTTGACGTTGTTGTCGTAGACTCTGCTCATGGTCATTCTGCAAATATTTTAAAAGCAGTCCGCGAAATGAAAGAAAAATATCCGGATTTACAGGTAATTGCCGGTAACGTTGCAACCGGTGCAGCAACGAAGGCTTTAATTGAAGCTGGTGTTGATGCGGTTAAAGTTGGTATCGGTCCTGGTTCTATCTGTACGACTCGTGTCGTTGCAGGTATCGGTGTTCCGCAGATTACTGCAGTTATGGACTGTTACGAAGCAGCAAAAGAATATGGTATCCCGATTATTGCAGACGGTGGTATCAAATACTCAGGCGATATGACAAAAGCAATCGCAGCCGGAGCAAACGTATGTATGATGGGAAGTATGTTTGCCGGATGTGATGAAAGCCCTGGAGATTTTGAATTATATCAGGGAAGAAAATATAAAGTATACCGTGGAATGGGCTCTATTGCAGCAATGGAAAACGGAAGTAAAGACCGTTATTTCCAGGAAAATGCAAAGAAATTAGTTCCGGAAGGTGTTGAAGGACGTGTTGCATACAAAGGACATGTTGAAGATACAGTATTCCAGTTAATCGGTGGACTTCGTTCCGGTATGGGATATTGTGGAGCAAAAGACATTGAAACATTAAAAGCAACAGGACGTTTTGTTAAGATTACTGCTGCATCTTTGAAAGAATCACATCCACATGACATTCATATCACGAAAGAAGCTCCGAACTACAGCGTAGATGACAAATAATACAAAAGAGTTTCAGATGTAAACATAAACGGCAGGAGCTGTTGTCTTTGGGCAATGGTTTCTGCTGTTTTTTGTATTGGGGAGAATTTTTTATGAAACGAAAGAAAAAAAGAATCAGAACAAGATGGAATATAAAGGTATTCGTTATTTATGCAGTGACCTTATTTTTCATTATTTTTGGGGTAAAAACTGCGGTTGTTAAGATTGTAGAATTGGTACAGGGCAGAGTGGAAGCACAGTATCAGGAAGAGACAGATGTAACGGCAGAAGAAGAAACGGAAAAAAATGCAGACTTTCCGGGTGCACCGCCGTTTACAGTTGATTTACTCGATATCAATGAATATTCAAGACCTGGAATTGCACTTGAAAAAATCAATGGAATTGTGATTCATTATACTGCAAATCCCAATAGTACTGCAAAACAGAACAGGGATTATTTTGAAGGCTTAAAAGACAGCCATGAGACAAAGGCAAGCAGTCATTTTGTAGTAGGAATAAAAGGAGAAATTGTTCAGTGTATTCCAAGTTCAGAGATTTCTTATGCTTCTAATTCGAGAAACAGTGATACCCTTTCGATTGAATGTTGTCATAAGGATAAGAGTGGAAAGTTTACAAAAGAGACCTATCAGTCCTTGGTTGAATTGGTTGGATGGCTCTGTCAGAGATTTGGACTTACCAGTGAGCAGGTGATTCGACACTACGATGTGACAGGAAAGAACTGCCCGAAATATTTTGTAGAACATGAAGATGAGTGGGAACAGTTTAAGAAAGATGTAGATGCCCAGATTGCAGTTGTGGAACAGGAAGTAGAAACTGCCAATCAACAATAAATTCAGATTTTGAAAGGAAAGATTCAAGATGAAAAAGAAAAAACTTTTACAGAGGGCAGTTACCTATTATCGTTCTCACATGTGGTGTTCTCTTTTAAGTTCAATTTTTGGCATGATTTTTATTATTGCTCTGATTTTATTGGGATATATGAAGAGCAAGTATTATCAGTATCTGCTTGATACGACTTATGAGTCAGAGAAAGTCATGATAGAGTCCGTTAACAAGAATATTGAAAATCAGATGGAGTCTTTTATTGATTTAGGAGCAAATATTGCAGTGGAGGATCGGCTTGTACAGGAAATTGAAAACTATGTACAGGCAGGAAAGACCAATCAGTATGCCTCTAAGCTGATGCGGACAACTTTAAAAAGTACAACTTACGGAAGCGGTTCCATTACCGGGGTTGCAGTGGTTGAAGAAGATGGTCTGCTTGCGCAGTTTTCAAGAGAAGAAGTGGGCACAGAAAAGGTCAAGGGAATCTGGGATGAAAATGATCAGGATGAGATTATAAATCTGTTTCAGGAGATGAAACAACATAATGAGACAGGGCTTCTGCCCCGCTATATTATTGTAAACGGAGCAAATGAACATTTGAATGTGTCTGGAAGAGGAGTCTTACATATCGCATTTCCGATTAAGAATGGCTATAATTATAAAAATATGAAATACATGATTATCGTTTCTTATTACAGTCAGCCGATTTCATCTTTGTTAAAACAGCTCTCTCAAGGAGGAAAAGATGAGTTTTTACAGGGATATATTGAAAATGCCAGTGGAAAGATTTTGTTTCACACTGACGAAAATTATGTGGATAAAAACGCAAAAAAGATTTATAATAATGACACGAATAAAATAAATCTGGAAACCGATGTGGCAAGATATGGATGGAAACTGCATGGTGTAATTGATAAAGCAGCGCTAGAGGCAAATGTAAATAAAATGTACTCAAAGGCAATGATTTTGTATTTGTGCGCTATTTTAGCCGTAATGGGGATTGCGATTTTTATTATCAAATCAATTTTAAAACCGGTCAGTGTTATCAGTACTTCGATTGACCGTGTCAAAACCGGGGATATGCAGGGATATATTTCGATAGAAGGAACAAATGAAATCTGGCAGTTAGCACGGGAATATAATGAGATGTTGTGTTCGATTCAAGAGGCAAATGTGAAAGTAGAAGAACAGCATGGAGAAATTATTGAGTCGATGAAAATGAAGCGCAGGGCGGAGAGAGAAGCACTGGAATCACAGATTAATGCACACTTTATCTGCAATACGTTAAATGCGATTAATTATGAGGCAATCGATAATGGTGATTTTAAAGTCTCTTTGCTTCTTAAAAAACTTTCTAATATTTTACGCTATACGTTTGACCAGAAACATCAAAATGTGTATATGTTTCAGGAAATTTCATGGATTGAGCAGTACCTGTTTTTACAGAAAGAACGAATGGGAAGTGCCTTTGATTATGAAATTCAGTTCGATTCGGATTATGATAACTGGCCGTGCCGGAAACTGATGCTTCAGCCGTTTGTAGAAAATTCAATTCTTCATGGATTAGAAGGGGTCAATAAAGGTGGATTTATCCGAATTACCGGAGAGGGATATCAGGAATATCTTAAAATTGTAATTGAGGATAATGGATGTGGAATGACACCGGAGGTAGAACAGATTATTAAAGAAGTGCTGGAGAATCCGTTACTTGCAAAACAAAAAGGATTGGGAATCGGAATTTCTAATGTCGTAACCAGAATGAGGATGTATTATACAGAAGATTTAAAAATTCAGTTAGAGACAGAAGAGGGCAAAGGCTGTAAGTTTACAATGATACTTCCAGAGGCAAGACAGTAGGAGACAAGGGGGAAGGCAGATAAATGAGAATATTGATAGCAGAAGATGAAGAACGGGCGAGGAGAGGACTTCGTTCCGTTTTAACTTCTTTATCAGAAGATTATGAGGTAGTAGCAGAGGCATCGGATGGAAAGCAGGCATTAGAGCTGCTTCAGATCTTAAAGCCGGATGTGGTTTTTACGGACTTAAAGATGCCATTTTTGGATGGAATGGGACTGATTAAGGCAGGAATTGCAGCAGGTGTTTCCACGAAATATGTAATCGTAAGTGCTTATGAAGAATTTGAAGTGGCAAGACAGGCAATCAGCCTGGGAGTAAAAGAGTATCTGGTAAAACCAGTAACTTATGACGAATTGAAAGATACGATGGAACGACTGGACGCTGCACAGAAAGGAAAACCTCAGTTTATTGACAAGACGTTAAAGGAACGTTATCCGGATGTACATCCGCTGGTGCGAAAAGCACTGGGATTTATTGAAAAAGGATATTCAAGTAAAATCAGTCAGAAAGAGCTGGCGGTCAATCTTGGGATTTCGCAGGAGTATTTCTGTTATCTGTTTAATAGAGATATGGGAGAAACCTTTTCACATTTCTTGAAAAATTATCGGATTGAAGTGGCAAAGAAATTGTTGACAAATGGAGAGACGCCAAAAGAAGAGATTCCGTATAGTGTAGGATTTTCAGATTCCAAATATTTTAATAAAGTATTTCGTGAAGTGGAAGGTTGCACAATGACGGAATATATTCGGAAAAATTCAGAATAATTTATATAAAATACCAGAATAAGTATGCGTGCACTGAAAATGTGTGGTTAAAATGCATAGTATTATTCTGGTTTTTTGTGATTTATCTTAAAAAATTACCCGAATCTTAAAATCGTATCTTAAGATTTTATCTCTTATCTTAAGATAGTAAGTTACGAAAAAAAACTAAAATTATTATAATAATAACATCTTAATTAGAGGAGGAAAAAAATTATGAAGAGAAGGTTCCAGAAAATCGCAGCGTTGATGCTGGTTGGTGCAATGGCAGGTACACTGGTGACAGGCTGTGGAGGAAGCAGTAGTTCCAGTTCCTCATCAGATTCAAGCAGTGACAGCAAAGAGGCGAGCGACAGTAGTTCTTCCAATTCAAACGGAGCAGCAGAGGTTACACTGTGGCATTATTTCGAGCATGAAGCTCCAGACCTTGAGGCGGTAGCGGAGAAATACAATGAGTCTCAGGATAAGATTCATGTTACATGTACTTATGTATCCCGTGAAGAATTGATGAACCAGTACACAATTGGTGCAGTATCAGGAGAGCTTCCTGACATCGGAATGGTTGATTCACCGGATATGGAATCCTATATTTCTCTTGGTGTATTTGAGGACATTACAGATGACATCAAAGATTGGGATGAATTGGATCAGTTCTATGACGGACCTCTTTCAAGCTGTATGGATGCAGACGGTAAATACTACGGACTTCCAAACAATTCAAACTGTCTGACCCTTTGCTGTAACATGGACATCTTAAATGCAGCAGGTATCGAAAATCCGCCAACTACATGGGAAGAATTTGAAGAAGCCTGCAAAGCAACAACAAATGCAGCAGAAGGTGTATATGGATTTGCAATGTGCGATATCGCTACAGAAGAAGGTACTTTCCAGATTCTGCCTTGGATTTATTCAGCAGGTGGAAACATTGATGATTTAACAAGCCCTGAATCAACAAAAGCAGTTCAGTTCTTAACTGACTTAGTACAAAACGGTTACATGAGTAAAGAAGTTGTTAACTGGCAGCAGTCTGATGCATACAATGCATTTACAAGTGGTAAAGCAGCGATGTTTGAATCTGGTACATGGCAGTTAGCAGACATTGATGAAAAAATCAATGGTTCTTTCAATTATCAGTATACTTTACTTCCAAAAGATAAAGAATACGCTTCTACAATCGGTGGAGAAAACTTTGGTGTCTGCACAGGTTCGGAATACAAAGACGAATGTGTTGACTTCCTGAAATTCCTTATGAGTGCAGAAAACAACGCAGACTTTACAGCAGCAGCTGCAAAACTTCCGGTTCGTAAAGATGCTGTAGGCTTAAAAGACCTCTGGACAACAGATGACAGATACGTTGTATTTAACGATGCTATGAATTATGCAAAAGCACGAGGACCGCACGCTCAGTGGCCTACTCTTTCCGAAGCACTTTATACAGGTGTTCAGCAGGCTCTGCTTGGTGAAAAATCCGTAGAAGACGCAATGAAAGAAGCACAGGCTAAGATTGACCCGATTGTTGCAGAAGATCCACTTCCTGATTTGACAACAGGCGGCGGAGTTGCAGACGACGTAAATAAGTAAGAAAAAAATAAGCAGTAATAAGAAAGAGTCCTGGAACCGGTCTGGGTTTCGGGACTCTTTTAAAATGAAAATCTTGAAATTCCGTGAGAGGAGTGTGTGAAGATGAAACTGAACATGGCTGCAAAGAAGAGGAGAGAAGCCTATATTTTTATTCTTCCCGGTTTTATTTATCTGGTTGCAATTTGTGGTTATCCTTTGATTTACAATCTGATTTTGAGTTTTAAAAATGTAAACGTAAAAAACCTTGCCACCGGTGCATCGGTTTTTGTTGGACTTGACAATTATAAACAGCTGTTTGCCGACCCGACATTCCAGCTGGTATTTAAAAATACAATTGAATTTACACTGGCCTGCCTTGTATTTCAGTTTACAATTGGTTTTCTGTTTGCGATGTTCTTTTCAAAAAAGTTTACACTGGCAGGACCGATTCGAGGTCTCGTGCTGGTGGGATATATGATGCCCATGTCGGTTACAGCTTTACTTGGTAAGAACTTATTCTTATTAGATGGTGGTGTTATCAATGACCTGTTAATGAAAGTACATCTGATTTCGTCCCCAATCGACTGGCTGGTAAATGGCGGAACTGCACTTGGAGCAGTCATTGCCGTAAACTGCTGGGTAGGTATTCCATTTAACATGTTACTGTTAACTTCCGGTCTGACCGGCATCTCAACTGATATCTATGAAAGTGCTTCTATGGATGGAGCAAATGCATTTAAGAGATTTATCTATATAACACTGCCGCTGATGAAACCGGCTATGCTTTCAGTATTGATGCTTGGATTTATCTATACATTTAAAGCATTTGACCTTATGTACATTATGACAGCAGGTGGTCCGTTCAACTCCACTGACGTACTTGGAACTTATGCATATTCAAAAGCATTTACCCAGTATGAATTTTCACAGGGTTCTGCAATTGCGATGGTATTATTTGCCTGCCTGTTCCTGGTTGGGATCTTCTACCTGAAACTGTTGAGTAAGGAGGATGACTAGAATGAGTAAGGAAAGTACAAAATCAGCAAAAGTCGCATATCTGAAATCAAGAGAGGGACGAAGCAATGTCATCAATTGCTTTTGGGCAGTTATAATCGCAATTATCTTCCTGTTCCCAATTTACTGGCTGATTCAGATGTCTTTTAAGACAGATATGGAAAGTTTTGGAAAAATCGTAACTTATTATCCACATGAATTTACCGTTGACCCGTGGCTTCAGAACCTGCAGGATAAAGATTTTATTACCTCATTAAAAAACAGTGTATTCATTGCACTGTGCTCCATGTGTTTATCACTGGTATTCGGCATTCCGGCTGCTTATGGTATGGGTCGTTATAAAGTAAAAGGAACAAAAAGCTTCATGCTTACTTTTCTTGTAACTCAGATGCTCCCGGCGTCCGTTATGTTAACACCAATGTACCTGATTTTTTCTAAAGCAGGTTTACTTGGAACTTATCTTGCACCGGCACTTGCAATTTCATCCGGGTCTGTTCCATTTATCGTTGTAACATTAAGACCATACTTTAAGAGTATTCCGGTTTCTCTGGATGAAGCCGCACGTATTGATGGATGTAATGTATTCCGTTCTTTCTTTAAGATTATGATTCCTACAATTAAAACCGGTATCATCACCGTAGTTGTTATCTCTTTCTTAAATGGATGGAACGACCTGATTTACTCCATGACATTTAACGTAAAAGCAGACATGAGACCATTGACAGCGAATATCCATAAATTCCAGAGTAAATACGGAACAAAATGGAACTGTATTATGGCTTATGGTGCAATCCTTGTTATTCCTGTAATCCTTGTATTTGTATTCTTGCAGAAATACATCGTAGGTGGCTTAACAGCAGGTGCTGTAAAAGAGTGATGCTATAAAAAATAATAAAAAAACAATAAAAAAATAAAGAAAGGAATCAAAACTATGCCAGATTTTGTAAAAAAAGAGGGTGCACCAACAGGTGACTTCCGCTCAGACAACAACTTTTTATTAGGTTACTTTGAGGAAAAAGACCATTCTCTTTATTACCGCTATGATGCAGAGAGAGTTATCATTGAACCTTGGGGAGATAACAGTTTCCGTGTCCGTGCATCAAAAATGCCTCAAATGCCGGAAGAACTTTGGGCATTGGATGGAAAACCGGAAAATCGTAGCTCTGAAATTACAATTAAAGAATATTCCGCAGAAATCGTAAATGGAAAAATTAAAGCGGTAATCAACAATATCGGTAAAATCAGCTTTTATAATCAGAAAGGCGAACTGCTCTTAGAGGAATATGTACGAAACAGAGAAGATATGTTTGCAGAAACCTGTAGTTCTCTGGAAGTAGAGGCAAGAGAGTTTAAACCGATTATCGGTGGAGATTATGAGCTGACGATGCGTTTTGAGTCAAATCCAAATGAAAAGATTTACGGAATGGGACAGTATCAGCAGAAATTTCTGGATGTAAAAGGTGCAGAACTTGAACTGGCACACAGAAATTCTCAGGCAAGTGTTCCGTTTGCATTATCTTCTCTTGGATATGGATTTTTATGGAACAATCCGGCAATCGGACGTGTAAGCTTCAATAAAAATATTACAACATGGGAAGCACGTTCTACTAAGAAACTGGATTACTGGATTACAGCAGGAGATACACCGGCAGAAATTGAAGAAGCTTATGCAGATGCAACCGGAAAAGTTCCGATGATGCCGGAATATGGACTTGGATTCTGGCAGTGTAAACTGCGTTATCAGACACAGGAAGAACTGCTTGAAGTAGCAAGAGAATATAAAAGAAGACAGATTCCGATCGATGTTATCGTAGTTGACTTCTTCCACTGGCCAAAACAGGGTGACTGGAGATTCGACCCGACTTACTGGCCGGACCCTGATGCAATGATTGCAGAATTAAAAGAAATGGGTATTGAACTGATGGTATCTATCTGGCCGATGGTTGACTATAAGAGTGAAAACTTTGAAGAAATGAAAGCCAAAGGTCTGCTGACCAGAGTAGAAAAAGGTGTAAGAATTGATAACGTTTACATGGGTAATACCATTCAGTATGACCCGACAAACCCGGAAGCAAGGGAGTATGTATGGGGCAAAGCAAAGAAAAATTATTATGATAAAGGTGTAAAAATCTTCTGGCTTGATGAAGCAGAACCGGAATACACTGTATATGATTTCGAAAATTATCGTTATCACTTAGGACCAAACGTACAGATTGGTAATGTTTATCCGGCAATGTATGCAAAAACATTCTTTGATGGCATGCGTGCAGAGGGACAGGAAAATGTAGTCAACCTGCTTCGCTGTGCATGGGCGGGAAGCCAGAAATATGGAGCACTCGTATGGTCCGGAGATATTCATTCTACATTTGAAAGTCTTCAGAATCAGTTTGCGGCAGGTCTTAACATGGGACTTTCCGGTATTCCGTGGTGGACGACCGATATCGGTGGATTCTTTGGAGCAAACATCTATGATGAAGATTATCATGAAGTATTTGTACGCTGGTTTGAATATGGAACATTCTGCCCTGTTATGAGACTTCACGGTTACCGTATGCCATATCAGCCACAGCTTGGAACAACCGGTGGTGCAGAGTGTGTATCCGGTGCACCGAACGAAATTTGGTCTTATGGCGATGATGTTTACGAAATCTGTAAAAAATACATTGAAATTCGTGAGGCAATGCGTCCATACACAAGAGAGCTGATGGAAGCTGCACACGAAAAAGGAAGTCCGGTTATGAGACCTCTGTTCTATGACTTCCCGGAAGATAAAGCATGCTGGGATAATGAATCGGAGTATATGTTTGGCCCACAGATTCTGGTTGCACCGGTTATGGAACGTGGACAGAAAACAAAAGAAGTTTATCTGCCAGCGGGCACAAAATGGACAAACGTATGGACAAAAGAAGTATTTGAAGGCGGACAGACCGTTACAGTAGAGACACCAATTGAACAGATTCCGTTATTTACAAAAGAAGGATTTGAATTAGAAGTATAAAAAGATTCTGATGATATGTGAAAAGTAAACGGGTGTGCTGCACTGGTTGCCTTGGATGCAGCCGGTGCAGCACGTTTTTTATGGGGGATATTTTGGATGATTACACAAAAAGGAAATAAGATTTACAGACGACAGGATAAGGAATTACTTTGTATTGAACCATGGGGAAAAAACAGTTTCCGTGTTCGTGCAACACAGCGTTATGAATTTGTACCGGAAGATATTTCTGCTTTACTTCCCCCGCAGGAATGTGAAGTAAAGGTATTTGAAGAGGATGACTGCACGGTCATTGAAAATGGAAAAATCCGCTGTGAAATTACACCGACCGGAAAACTGCGTTTCAAAAATCAGGATGGAAAACTGTTATTAGAAGAGTTTGAACGAATTCGTGCGGATTACAGAAAAGAGTATAATAGTGCACTTGAGATTGTGCCAAGAACGTTTGAGCCGCATCAGAATACGGACAATTTCAGATTGACCGTAAGATTTGAGCCGATTGACGGTGAAAAATTATATGGAATGGGACAGTATCAGCA
>JAIIAN010000212.1 GCA_022717655.1 Bacillota bacterium
GGATGCGCTTTTTCAATTTCATCAAACAAAATCACACTGTATGGATTTCTTCTGACTTTTTCACTTAACTGACCACCTTCATCATATCCAACATATCCTGGCGGTGAACCAATCATTTTAGAAACACTGTGTTTTTCCATATATTCCGACATATCTACACGAATCATCGCATCTTCACTTCCAAACACGGCTTCTGCCAATGCTTTTGAAAGTTCCGTCTTTCCAACGCCTGTTGGTCCAAGCAGAAGAAAAGAACCAATCGGACGTCTCGGGTCTTTTAAGCCCACACGGCCTCTTTTTACCGCTTTTGCAACTGCTGATACCGCTTCTTCCTGACCTACTACACGCTTATGCAGAATCTGTTCCAGTTTTGCCAGACGTTTCGATTCTCCCTCTGCCAGTTTTTTAACTGGAATTTTCGTCCACTGTGCAACTACTTCTGCAACGGAATCTTCTGTTACAACAAGATGTTTCCTGCTGCATTGTTTTTCATATTTCTGTTTTGCCTTTTCCAGTTCTTCTTTTAAAGCTTCCTGCTCTCTTTGCAGTTCTCTCGCCAGTTCAATGTCTCCACGTTTTAAAGCTTCTTCTTTCCCTGAAATCAATTTATGAATGGTTTCTTCTTTTTCTACAATCCCTTCCGGAATTTTATAACCGGCAAGCTGTACTTTTGAGGATGCCTCATCAATCAAATCCAGTGCTTTATCCGGAAGAAAACGGTCATTGATATAGCGGACACTCATATCCACTGCCGCTTCCAATGCCTTTTCTTCTATTTTTACCCCATGATGTTCTTCATAATATGGACACAAGCCTTTTAAAATTGCAACTGCTTCTTCACGACTTGGTTCTTCCACTGTAATCGGCTGAAATCTTCGCTCTAATGCTGCATCTTTTTCGATATATTTCCGATATTCATCTAAAGTGGTTGCACCAATCAACTGGATTTCTCCTCTTGAAAGAGACGGTTTTAAAATATTTGAAGCATCAAGTGCTCCTTCTGCTCCGCCTGCACCAATAATCGTATGAAGTTCATCAATAAATAACAGGATTCCCTTATCATTCATGACTTCCTGTACCACTTTTTTAATTCGTTCTTCAAATTCGCCACGGTATTTACTTCCAGCAACCATACTGGAAAGGTCTAATACAACCACTCTTTTATCCAGCATTTTTTCCGGAACCATTCCCCAGACAATTCGCTGTGCAAGTCCTTCTGCAATCGCAGTCTTACCCACTCCTGGTTCTCCAACCAGACACGGATTATTTTTTGTTCTTCGGCTTAAAACCTGAATGATTCTCGAAATCTCTTTTTCTCTTCCAATGACAGGGTCCAATTTTCCCTCTTCTGCCATCTGAGTTAAATCACGGCTGTACTGGTCAAGGGTTGGTGTTACACTTCCTGTCTGACCTTTCATAAAACTGCCGTTTTGAATTTCTTCTTTGGAAATCATATCTTCTTTTCCCATTGCTTTTACTACATCAAGATATAATTTCTGAATATTGATGCCAAGTGTATGCAGAAGTCTTGTTCCCACGCAGTCGTACTCTTCTAACATTGCCAAAAGCAGATGCTCCGTTCCAATTATACGAGATTTAAATTTACCGGCAACCTCTCGGCTTCTAAAAAGCACACTCTCGGCACGCGGTGTATATCCTTGTGGATTTTCTAAAATCACATCCTCTGTCGGTGTAATTAATTTATCAATTAACTCCATTAATTTTTCAGAAGCAACACCATCTTCACAAAGAACTTCTGACGCAGTTGTTCCTGTCGCCTGTAAAAGTCCCGCAAGCAGATGTTCCGTTCCTATATAATTATGTTTCTTGTTTTCGGCAGTTTCTTTTGCTTTTTTCAGCGCCAGCAACGCCTGTTTTGAATAATTTTCTTTCACGAAAAGCCTCCTTATTTACTGTCTTATTCATACTCTTCATAAATTTCATCAATCAAAGCATGCACTTCTTCTTTTGAAATATTCCTACAGCTTCCCTTTGCAAGTAATACAACCAGCGCCTCTTTCATTTCCTGCAATGCTCTTGCTTTATTTACATCCACAGCTATCACCGCACCACGTCTGCGGTCTATATTGACAAATCCCTCCTGCCGTAGAACAGTATAGGCTTTATTTACGGTATGCATATTAATTCCTATCGTATCTGCCAACTGTCTTACAGAAGGAAGGTTTTCTCCCTCTTGAAGCTGTGAAGTTGCAATTCCCATAATAATCTGATTACAAAGCTGGACATAAATCGCCTCATCGCTGTTAAAATCAATTTCTATTACCATTCTTCCACCTGCTTCCTCTTTGGAATTGTTATAAATAGAATAGCATAAATAGCACGAACGGTCAAATCACAAAAGGCAGATTATGAAAGAAAAAAATTCATAATCTGCCCTGTTCTTTTTTCTAAATTTGCTTCATTTTCAAGTCGAAGATTGAGAAAAATCTTAAAATCATTCTTTAAGCCAGCATCATACGGTCATTTGCAAACTCTCCACCGCTTACCTCTTCAAATTTCTTAAGCAGGTCTGCTACCTGAAGCTGTTTTTTCTCCTCACCAGAAACATCGTAAATGACTTTGCCTTCATGCATCATAATCAGACGATTTCCATGTGCAATTGCATCTTTCATATTATGTGTTACCATCATTGCTGTCAGATTATGCTCACTGATAATTTTATCAGAAAGTGCTAATACTTTTGCCGCAGTCTTTGGGTCAAGGGCAGCGGTATGTTCATCTAAAAGCAGAAGTTTTGGTTTTTTAAGAGACGCCATTAATAAGGTAATTGCCTGTCTTTGACCACCGGAAAGCAGTCCTACTTTACTGCTTAAACGGTCCTCAAGTCCGAGGTCTAACGTTTTTAAAGACTCTCGAAACGCCTCTCTTTCTTTTTTGGTAATTCCCCATCCAAGTCCACGTCTCTGACCACGTCTTGCTGCAATTGCCATATTTTCTTCAATTGACATAGTCGCTGCTGTTCCTGTCATCGGGTCCTGGAACACTCTTCCTAAAAACGCTGCTCTTTTATGTTCCGATAATTTGGTAATATCTACGCCGTCAATAATAATTTTTCCGGCATCAATATCCCAGACTCCTGCGATTGCATTTAAGGTTGTCGATTTTCCAGCACCATTTCCACCGATAATCGTCACAAAATCTCCTGGATTTAAATTTAAATTCACCCCATTTAACGCCACTTTTTCATTGATTGTTCCGGCATTAAATGTTTTATGCACATCTTGAATTTCTAACATGTATCCCATTATGCAGTCCTCCGTTTCTTAAAATATTTCTCTTTCATATAAGGAACTGCCAGGAAGCAGGCAACTACAACTGCGGAAAACAGTTTCATATAGTCAGACGGCATCTTCAGCCACAATACAAATGCAATTACAATGTAATAAATAATTGCTCCAAAAAAGATTGCTGCAAGAGTCAAAGCAAATGCAATCTTCTTTCCTGCACATAATTTTCCAAAAATAACTTCACTGATAATAACCGCTGCCAGTCCGATTACGATTGCGCCTCGGCCCATATTGACATCCGCTGCGCCCTGATACTGAGCATAGATTCCACCGCAAAGTCCAACTAATCCATTTGAAATCATTAACGCAAGGACTTTATTAAAGGAAGTATTAATTCCCTGCGCACTTGCCATCTGTGGATTACAACCGGTTGCACGAATCGAAGCTCCCAGTTCTGTACCAAAAAACCAGTAAATAATCGCAATCAATGCAACTGCACTAAGAATCAGTTTTAAGAAGAAAAAGAGACTTCCTTCTCCGGTTACATAACGAAGAGAGGCAACTAATTTATACTGAAGCACATTAATTGCCTGATTGGATTTTCCCATAATTCCAAGATTTACAGAATAAAGTCCAATCTGTGTTAAGATACCGGCAAGAATCCCAGGGATTCCAAATGCCGTATGTAAAATTCCAGTTACAAATCCTGCTGCCATTCCTGCAAGAAATGCAAAAATAAGTGCAACTGCCGGATTCATACCGCCACGGATTAACATAACCGCAACCGCCCCGCCTGTTGCCAGTGAGCCATCCACTGTCAAATCCGCAAAATCCAAAATACGAAATGTAATATATACTCCAAGTGCCATAATTCCCCAGATAATTCCCTGTGCCACATTTCCAGGAAGTGCACGCACAAGTGTCATCGGGTCTAAGGCTGCAAAATAAACTGCCATTTTTTATCCTTATTCCTTTATTTTTCTTAATGATAGACTCTCGGAATCTTTACTAAATACAGCGTAAATGCTGTACGAGATAACATTTACTACATAGAAAGATTCCGAGAGCACTTGATTTTGTTATTTTATTCCTGTTCGATTGCTTCATATTCATCTGGAACTTCGATGCCAAGTTCTTCACAGATTGTCGGATTGTACATCTTTGTTACGTTCGGTGCAGTCTCGATTTCCATGGTACTTACATCTTTTCCGTTTTCAAGAATATCATAAGCCATCTCACCAGCTTTGTATCCGATATCATAGTAGCTGATGGAAAGGGTTGCAATACCACATCCAGAACAGATACCTTGTTCACCTGCAACTACCGGAATTTTAGCCGGCAAACAGATATTATTAATAATTTCTGTATTTGATGCCATTGTATTATCCGTCGGAATATAAAGTGCATCACACTCAGAAATCGCAGACGTTGTAACAGACTGGATTTCATTGGAATCTGCTGCGGTATATTCTTTATATTCAATTCCATCTTCTTTTAATGCATCTTCAAATAATTTTGCCTGATAAGCTGAGTTTGGTTCAGCTGAACAATATAAGATTCCAACGGTTTTTGCATCCGGTACTAACTCAACTAACATATCTTCCTGCTGGTCAATCGGAGCTAAATCACTTGTACCAGAAATATTCATTCCGGTTGAACCACTCCAGTCAGAAATATCCAGTGCAGTTGCATAATCTGTAATTGAAGTTCCCAGAATCGGAATGGAATCAGTTGCTGCTGCTGCACACTGAAGTGC
>JAIIAN010000015.1 GCA_022717655.1 Bacillota bacterium
TAGAAAGAACGGAAAATCCACCAGAATAAGTTTAAACTGGTGGATTTTATATGTGCATTATAATTTGAAATTTAAAGCGGTAGGTTTTTCAGTGCCCTCGACTCGTCGGATGGGGTTTTCTGCTCTATAATAGATAAAAATCAATTGGCTGATTCATCAATTTCAAATCTTCCGGTTTAAAGTCTGGTAAATCTTTTTCAAATAATTTAAGACCATCTTCCGGATATTTCCCTAACATAACTGGGTCACTCCACCTCTTCCGTCCTCAAATGCGCCTCCTTCAATCTGATAAGAAGCGGTTGCTGTTCCCCATAAAAAATCCTTTGAAAATCCCATATTTTTGTTCTCCTTTTTCAAAAAAAATTATACTTTTGACACTCACATCTTTTTTATTCTTTTTTATCTCTAATTTTCTTTATTATATCACCCACAAAGAGCGCACAACAACCGTAAAAAGAAGAGGTTTCTTACAGTAATTATTTTCTTTGCGCCCGAAGTTCCCTTGGCTTGCATCCATAAGTTTCCTGAAACATCTTATTAAATAACTTATAATTGGTAAATCCATGTTTTTCAGTTATATCGAGCACATTTTCTTTGGTACTGCATAAATCATGATAAATGTGCATCAGCCGGATTTGATTTAAATATTTTGAAAAGGTAACACCCATATTTTCTTTAAAAAACCGACTGAAATACTCACGGCTCAGATAAAATTGTCCAGACACCTGTTCCAATGACAGACGTTCCGTATGATGTTCTTCAATATAATCGGTAATCTCAGAAAGCCTCTCCAGTCTTGTGTCATCCTCTCTTAACGTAATCGCAGTCTTTGGATAAGAAAAGGCAGATAACAGCTTTGCCATAATCTGAAGCGCAATCGCCTGTCTCTCCAGCCGATAGCCAAGCGGTTGATTGACATAAAGAGGAGGCAGTTTTTTTAACAGGTCACAAATCTGAAAATAATCATCCAGATTTGTTCTTAATAATTCTCCTCTTCTACAGCTGATTCTGTATTTTTCCAGATTTGGCTCTATCTGAATCATCGCACTTCTTGAAAAATGAATGACTATCATCATGGAAGCCCTTGCACATCTTGCTTCATGAATCTGATTGGAATCCACCACAATAAATTCTCCGGCAACCATCTTGTACTCTTTTCCTTCGATTAAAATTGTACCGACTCCATTTAAGATATACATCAATTCGATTGCCCCATGCCAGTGCGCCGGTGTATATTCTCCCTGATTCGTATGATACTTAATGCTGATGCCATTTTTTTCCAGTTCAAACAAAGGTTCATAAATCATCTTAACTTCTCCAAATTTTGCACACCATTGCGTGCTTTTTTACTGTATACAATGTCAATATTGACCGAATTAATAGCTAAAAACTCATCTAAACATTCAATTCTTTTCATGCTATTATAACACTCGTAAAGAACAAAGAACAGTATAAAAAAAGGAGATGTTAATTATGGCAAATGCAGCAGCAACAGCTATGGTAAAAGCAACTAAAGAAGTTAAAAAAGTCACATTATGGGAACGTTTTAAAAACTATTTAATTGAAAACGTTGATATCATCGCACCAGGTATTATCATGATGAATGGCGGAACCTATTTTCCAAAACTGAAATAATAGGCTCCGCCTTTTTTTATCCTTTAATCTGCCGTTATTTCTGCCACCTGTGTTCCATTTACATTTAAGGTATACGTTTCACCTGTCAAAATTTCCGGACTGCTGAGTATAATGTACTCATACGAAAGTTCCGGTGTATAAGTGATAATAACATTTCCATCACTGTCTACTAATTCAAGTGTACTCTGCGCATCTGCTTTATCAATCGTCGTGGTAATCACGCCCTGTTCGGAATCATCAAAGGTCTGAGCCATGCTCGCCGCTCCTGTTCCAATAAATGTTCCATCATCTACCTGAAGAATCGAAGCCGCACTGATTCCGTCTCCCTCGGCTGAAATCGTAAATGTTCCGCCTGCAATATAGATAAATCCATCTTCTTCATTATCTTCATTTTCGGAATGGATTCCATCCTTGCCCGAAGTAATGGTAAATGTTCCATCCGCAATACAGATTTCATCTTTGCCATTTAAACCGGAAGAAGCACAATCTATCTGATATGTTCCCGAAGCTACTTTCAAAGCGTCTTTTGATACGACTCCATGCCCTGCCGGAGAAGTAATCACAAGACTTCCCGAACCATTTAAGGTCAAATCTTCTTTTGAAAAGATAACGGCATCTATGTTATTATCATCAATCGCTGTAAATGTTCCACTATTAGAAAGTGTGTTGGTTGTATCAGAATCAGACGATAATTTTCAGTATCAAAATAAATATTGCGAATGGTTTTACGTCCATATTCATCCAATTCCATATACGGTGTCATAGCCTGAAGCACTGCTTTTTTCTGCTTCCGTGTCAATAAATATTTCAGTTCATAACGTTTAAAAACACTTTGATATGCCATACTTTCTTTCCTCCCTTTCGATGACTTAACTATACAGTAGAAACCTTAAAGCAACCTTAAAGACAGTTTAAAGACACAAAATGTTCAAACTTTAATCACTGGAAACCTGAGAAGCCAACAAAAAAAGCCCTCCAACAGAACTTTTGATTCTGCCGGAAGGCTTTCTAATATTATTTACTGAATGAATCTTCTCAGATTAGTCTTCAATTGTAACTTTGTCCAAATGCCAGATTTCATCCACGTACTGCTGAATGGTTCTGTCAGAGGAGAATTTGCCGGAGCTTGCTGTATTTAAGAGTGCTTTCTTAGCCCAGCCTGCTTCATCTCTGTAAGCTTCTTCTACTCTTCTCTGTGCGTCTGCATAAGATTTGAAATCAGCTAAGATGAAGTAAGTATCTGCGCGGTCACTGCAGTTTGTATTTAATAAGGAATCATAGATTTCACGGAACATTTCAAAGTCGCCGTTTGAATAAGTGCCGTTAATCAACTGCATTAATACATTTCTGATATCTGGGTCATTATTAAAGTACTGCATTGGGTCATATCCACCGTTGTTTTCGTAGTTGATAACTTCATCAGAGGACAGACCGAAGATAAATGCATTTTCTTCGCCTACTTCTTCTACGATTTCAACGTTTGCACCGTCCATTGTACCAACTGTAAGCGCACCATTTAACATGAATTTCATGTTACCTGTTCCGGATGCTTCTTTACTTGCTGTAGAAATCTGTTCGGAAACATCTGCTGCTGCAAAGATAATTTCTGCATTGGATACACGGTAGTTTTCAATGAATACCACTTTTAATTTTCCATTGATGGAAGCGTCGTTGTTGATAACATCTGCAACTGCGTTAATCAGTTTGATTGTCAGTTTTGCACGTCTGTAACCAGCGGCTGCTTTCGCACCAAAGATAAAGGTTCTCGGATAGAAATCTCTTTCCGGATGTTCTTTAATCTGGTTGTACAGATACATAACATGCAGAATGTTCATTAACTGACGTTTGTATTCGTGAAGTCGTTTTACCTGAACATCGAAGATGGAGTTCGGGTCTACTTCGATTCCGTTATGCTCTAAGATATATTTTGCAAGACGAACTTTATTCTGGTATTTAATGTTCATAAATTCCTGCTGCGCTTTCTTGTCATCTGCGTAAACTTTTAATTTAGCAAGCTGTGGCAGGTCTGTAATCCACTTGTCTCCGATGTGGTCTGTAATCCACTCTGTCAGAAGCGGGTTTGCATGAACCATGAAACGTCTCTGTGTAATACCGTTTGTTTTGTTGTTGAATTTTTCCGGATACATTTCGTAGAAATCTTTTAATTCCTGTTTTTTCAGGATTTCGGTATGCAGTCTTGCAACACCGTTTACAGAATAACCACCTGCGATTGCAAGATGCGCCATCTTAACCTGTCCATCATAAATAATAGCCATTTTGCGGACTTTTTCCTGATTTCCAGGATATTTCTGGTTGATTTCCTCGATGAATCTGCGGTTGATTTCTTCGATAATCTGGTAAACTCTAGGAAGCAGTTTGGAGAACAGCTCGATCGGCCATTTTTCCAGAGCTTCTGCCATGATTGTATGGTTTGTGTAAGCACAGGTATGTGTTGTAATATTCCATGCATCATCCCATTCCAGTTTTTCTTCGTCCAGAAGGATACGCATTAATTCAGCAACTGTCATTGTCGGATGGGTATCATTTAACTGGAAGGTTACTTTCTTCGGCAGGTCATGGATGTCACTGTGTTTTTTCTTGAATTTCGCAATTGCAGCCTGAATACTTGCAGAAATGAAGAAGTACTGCTGTTTTAAACGAAGTTCTTTACCGGCATAGTGGTTATCATTTGGATAAAGTACATCACAGATATTTTTTGCAAGATTTTCTGCTTCCACTGCTTTTCTGTAATCACCTTTGTCAAATAAGTCTAACTGGAATTCGCTCATTGCTTCTGCATCCCAGATACGCAGTGTATTTACGATTTTATTGTTGTAACCAACGATTGGCATATCGTAAGGTACGGCACGTACAGACTGATATCCTTCCTGAATAAAGTTATTTCTTCCTGTAGCTGGGTCATATTCTACACGAACATATCCGCCGAATTTTACTTCTTTTGCATATTCCGGACGACGAAGTTCAAATGGATAGCCATCTTTCAGCCAGTTATCCGGAACTTCTACCTGATATCCGTTTTCGATTTTCTGTTTGAACAGACCATAGTGATAACGAATACCACATCCATAAGCACAGTATCCAAGTGTTGCAAGAGAGTCTAAGAAGCAGGCTGCAAGTCGTCCAAGACCACCATTACCAAGTGCCGGGTCCGGCTCCTGATCTTCAATTGTATTTAAATCCAGTCCTAACTCATCAAGTGCTTCTTTTACTTCTTTATATGCACACAGGTTGATCAGGTTATTACCAAGTGCACGTCCCATTAAGAACTCCATGGAGAGATAGTACACAATCTTCGGATCATCTTTTTCATACTGTTTCTGTGTCAAAAGCCAGTTATCAATAACTACGTCTTTTACTGCCAGAGAAACTGCCTGGAAAATCTGTTCCTGACTTGCCTCATCTAAGGTCTTTCTATAAAGCATCTTTACATTCTCTTTTACACTTTTCTTGAATTCTTCTTTTCTGAAATGTGAATCTAACATATCTTCCTCCTCTAATTTTTTTCTGCGTTTTCTAATCTTTTTCTCCTCAAATATCTAATGTACTCTCGTAATCTTTCTATAATAATAAAGACTTCGAGCGTACATTCTATAGAAAACACAAAACTATATTAATTATGGGAGTCCCTTCTTTCAAGAGACTCCCATAGTAATATACTGCATGCGGCAGAATTATTCGGAAATTTTTTCTACTCCTAATGTTACTTTTTCAGAGTTGATTTTCCACTCTTTGACATATCCGGATGTTTCTCCGTAAATGACATCTTCTGCTAATACTTCGGATTTAATGTCTGCTTCGTGAGCACGGAAAATTCCCTCAATTACATCGTTACCGCTTAAGGAAATTTTAATCTTATCCATAACTTCAAATCCGGCTTCTTTACGCATTGTCTGTACTTTACTAATGATTTCTCTTACATATCCCTCTTCGATTAACTCTGGAGTCAGATTTGTGTCAAGTACTACTGTGATGTCATTGTCTGATTCTGAAACGTAACCCTCCATCTGGGCGGTATCAATAAGTAAATCACTCTCTAATAATACAATCTCTTCATTGTCGATGTCAAGCTTCAGCTCACCAGTTGCCTTAAGTTCATCCATTGCTTTATTTCCATCTAATTCAGCCAGTGCTGTTTTGATTGCATTTAAGTGTTTTCCATATTTCGGACCTACCGTTCTAAGCTGTGGTTTAAAGCTGTAAGAAGTAAATTCTCTTACGTCGTCTGTAAATGATATTTCTTTTACATTTAATTCATCTTTGATGATATCTGTATAGAAATCTGACAGTGTAAAGGATGCTTTTACAAACATTTTTCCGATTGGCTGACGGTTTTTGATGTTTGCTGTATTTCTGCAGGCACGTCCCATAACTACGATTTCCAGAAGGTCTTCCATGTTTTCTTCAAGTTCTTTGTCAATCCATGCTTCATTTACAGCAGGGAAATCGCAAAGATGAATACTTTCCGGAGCAGTTTTATCAATACTTCTTACCAGATTCTGATAAATATCTTCTGTCATAAATGGAATCATCGGTGCTGCTGCTTTTGCAACTGTTACCAGTGCAGTGTACAGAGTCATGTAAGCATTGATTTTGTCCTGTTCCATTCCTTTTGCCCAGAAACGTTCACGGCTTCTGCGGACATACCAGTTACTCATATCATCTACAAATTCCTGAAGTGCACGTGCCGTTTCCGGAATTTTGTAATTTGCCAGATTGTTGTCTACCGTCTGAACTAAAGTATTTAACTTAGACAGTAACCATTTATCCATGACAGCGAGTTTGTCGTACTCTAATGTATATTTTGTTGCGTCAAATTCATCAATGTTTGCATACAGTACGAAGAATGCGTAAGTATTCCATAAAGTACCCATGAATTTACGCTGACCTTCCTGTACGGCTTTTCCGTGGAAACGGTTTGGCAGCCATGGAGCACTGTTTACATAGAAATACCAGCGGATTGCATCTGCACCGTAAGTTTCGAGTGCATCGAATGGGTCAACTGCATTTCCTTTGGATTTACTCATCTTCTGACCATTTTCATCCTGTACGTGACCAAGAACGATAACGTTCTGGTATGGTGCTTTATTAAATAATAAAGTAGATTCTGCAAGCAGGGAGTAGAACCATCCTCTTGTCTGGTCAACTGCCTCTGAAATAAACTGTGCAGGGAACTGTTTTTCAAATAATTCTTTATTTTCAAATGGATAGTGATGCTGTGCAAATGGCATTGCTCCTGAGTCGAACCAGCAGTCAATTACTTCCGGTACACGATGCATGGTCTTTCCACATTTCGGGCAAGGCATTGTGATTTCATCGATGTATGGACGATGAAGTTCTACTGTTTTGGCTTTTTCATCACCGCTGAGTTTATAGAGTTCTTCACGGCTTCCAACAGACTGCATGCATCCACATTCACATTCCCAGATGTTTAATGGAGTTCCCCAGTAACGGTTTCTTGAAATACCCCAGTCCTGAACATTTTCCAGCCAGTCACCGAAACGTCCTTTTCCAATGCTTTCCGGAATCCAGTTGATGGTATTGTTATTGCGGATTAAGTCCTCTTTTACTGCTGTCATCTTGATGAACCAGGATTCTCTTGCATAGTAGATAAGAGGAGTATCACATCTCCAGCAGTGTGGATAATCATGCTCAAATTTCGGAGCATCGAATAATAATCCTTTTGCATCCAGGTCTTTTAATACTTCAGGGTCTGCACTCTTGACATTCGGGTCTTTTTCCATTTCTGCTTTAGAAGGTTTTGCTCTCATTCCTGCAAATGGAGTTTCTGCTGTCATGCATCCTTTTTCATCTACGAATTTAACCAGTGGCAGGTCATATTCACGACCAACACGGGCATCGTCTTCACCAAATGCCGGTGCGATATGAACGATACCAGTACCATCGGACATGGTTACATAATCATCACAGATTACATAATGTGCTTTCTTATGCTGTTTTTCTGCTTCTTTTGCTGCACATTCATATAATGCAACATAAGATTTTCCTTCAAGGTCTGTTCCTTTATAAATTTCCAGTACTTCGTAAGCTGGTTTGTCCTCTTCTGCTAATTTTCCAAGAACTTTGTCAAGCAGAGCTTCTGCCATATAATAAACATAACCGTCACCTGCTTTTACTTTGCAGTAAGTATCAGATGGGTTTACACAAAGTGCAACGTTTGAAGGCAGAGTCCATGGAGTTGTGGTCCATGCAAGGAAATAAGCATCTTCACCTACAACTTTGAAACGAACCACTGCGGAACGTTCTTTTACTGTTTTATATCCCTGTGCAACTTCCTGAGAAGAAAGCGGTGTTCCACAACGAGGGCAGTAAGGTACAATCTTAAATCCTTTGTAAAGCAGGTTTTTGTCCCAGATTTCTTTTAATGCCCACCATTCAGATTCGATATAATTATCATCATAAGTAACGTAAGGATTTTCCATATCAGCCCAGAAACCTACGGTAGAGGAGAAATCTTCCCACATTCCTTTGTATTTCCATACACTTTCCTTACACTGCTGGATGAATGGCTCCATACCATAAGCTTCAATCTGCTCTTTTCCATCCAGACCAAGTTTCTTTTCTACTTCGAGTTCTACAGGAAGTCCATGAGTATCCCATCCAGCCTTTCTTGGAACCATGTAGCCTTTCATTGTACGGTATCTCGGAATCATATCTTTGATAACACGAGTTAAAACGTGACCGATATGTGGTTTTCCGTTTGCAGTTGGAGGTCCATCATAGAAGGTATAAGTTTCTCCCTGTTTTCTCTGCTCCATACTTTTTTTGAAGATATTGTTATCTGCCCAGAATTTTTCAGTATTTTTTTCTCTTTCTACGAAATTCATATTCGTATCGACTTTCTGATACATAGTGGTGCTCCTTTCTTTTTTCTAAAAAATCTTTTGATTAAAAACTTCTTATTGTTTATTTAAGAATAAAAAAAACTCTCATCCTGTTGCAACAGGACGAGAGTAAATAACTATCGTTTGATACCACCTCTTACACATACCAACATACGCGTTCCTTTTAACGGAGGAAAACCGGCATCCCTTACTTTTTATCCATTTCAGTCAGCAACTCCAGAGTGATTTTCTTTTGTTTCTACTCGCATCAGGCTTCCACCGTCCCCGACTCGCTGTTTCTTTCAACAACAAAATACTGTCTCCATCATCGTTTTTATCTTGCTTTATTATAAATAGGAGAGAATCGAAATGTCAAGGGTTTTTCTTGCTTCTTTTCTTAATTATTCCTTACTTGTACTCTTATTTAAAAAAGACTATACTGTTTTTGTTATATCATTTAAGAATAAGAGGTTTTTTATTTATGAATTATTTAAAACATCGGGTAATCGCTACGTTCTGTTCGATTGCCCTTTTATCAGGTACTCTTTCACTTCCAGTTTTTGCCACCGAAACCAATTTACCAACCATAGACACCTCCTCAACACCAGCAGATACTGCATCTGAACAACCACAGACCGACCCAAATGCTCCACCTGAAAGTTATAACTGGGAAATTCAGTCTGATTCCTGGGCTTCGTGGCCAAAAGGTCCACAGGTTGCTGCCGAGACTGCCATTTTGATGGACGTTGATTCAGGTGAAATCCTGTATGCCAAAGGAATTGATGAAAAACGCTATCCTGCAAGCACCACAAAGATTATGACCGCATGGCTTGCAATTGAAAACAGCAATTTATCTGATGAAATTACTTTTTCTACTGATGCCGTCTACAATATTGAACCCGGAAGCACCCACATCGGAATCCAGCCAGGAGAAATTCTTACAATGGAACAGAGTCTTTATGCCATTCTGCTTGCCTCCGCAAATGAAGTCTCCAATGGCGTAGCAGAATATGTCGGCGGGGGAAGTATTTCTGCTTTTGTTGATAAAATGAATGAACGAGCCGTTTCACTAGGCTGTACCAACACACATTTTATGAATCCAAGCGGTCTGCACGATGACAATCACTACACAACTGCACGTGACCTTGCAACGATTGCCTGTTCCGCTTTCCAAAACAAAATTTTCCGAAAAATCATCGGAACAGAATATTATATAGAACCAAAAACAAATCTCACCGATGAAGAACGCTGGCTTAATAACCATAATAAAATGCTGCTCTCCGGTGAAAAACACTATGATGGCTGTCTTGGTGGAAAAACCGGCTACACCACAACCGCCGGAAATACTCTAGTCACCTTTGCAGAGCGTGACAACATGCGTCTGGTCTGTGTTGTACTTGCCGACACCCTGCGTTTCCAATACAGCGATACAGCTTCTCTATTTGATTACGGATTTGAAAATTTTCATAAAGAAGTGATAACAGAAAATCAGCCGGAAACTACCCTTCACCTGCTTCCGGCCGACACAGCAAGCCTTAAAATAAAGACACCAGAGTTTCTTTCCCGAGTCGAAAAAGGCAACTGCGTAACCCTGCCAAATGACGTGTCATTGGATTCTGTTACTTACGAAACACGAGTAGAAGGTGATTCGGTATTGACCGACTGCCTGTTTCACAATCAAGTGCTGATGACAAAACAAGTAAAGATTCTTCCATCAAAGTCCATTCAGACCTCCTTAAAATCTATCCAAGTAAAAAA
Source organism: Bacillota bacterium (assembly GCA_022717655.1). Taxonomy (GTDB): domain Bacteria; phylum Bacillota; class Clostridia; order Lachnospirales; family Lachnospiraceae; genus Blautia. The sequence continues at coordinate 10,257 of JAIIAN010000015.1, forward strand.
GGCGAAAAAAAGACATCATTGATGCCTTTTTTCCCGCCTTTTTTCCCGAAGCAGATTTCGTTTCTCCCGAATTTCAACTGCTTCTTCTTCATTAATTTTCTTTACTGTTTTTACTACATAATAACTGCCTTCATCTGTTTTCTTCAACCGGATTTTTCCTTTCAGATAACCGTGTTCCGGACAGTATGCCAGGCAGACATGGAATTTGGTATTCATGGAAAACCAGCGTATTTTTTTCTTTGCTGTATTATTACAAATAATACATTTTGTACTTACGACTTCCCTGTCCTTCATGGCATCTTCTTTTGTTGGAAATTCTCTTGAAATATATTTGGAATAATTCTCAAACATGACATGAATTTCTTCCTTTTTTGATTTCGGATTCTGATAAGTATCAATCGAATAATTTTTTTCCACTACTTCAAGTGGCAGTTTGGCAAATACTTCTGCTGTATACCAGGCATCATGAAGGGCACGGTGAAAGCTCTCTGTCTTTTCTATTTTAAGAAAATCAATGGCATATTCCAGTGAACGACAATTTTTTTCACCCTCACAGGCAATTCCAAATATTTTCTGAAGGTCATAATATCGAACCGGTCCTTCTAAGAAATGCAGCATGGTATAATATTTCAAATTTCGCTGAAGTTCAATCAAATCCGTCGGTCCCCAGGTACAGAAAATAACATCTTCTCCACACCATCTAAAAAAACGTCTCACGGATTTTGAAAAAGAAAGTCCGCTCTCTAAGGTACTTTTATCAATCTTTAAAATTTCTTTTGTCCGATAATGAAGTCTGTGGTAAACAGCAGGTTTTACAATCTGCTGGAATTTATCAATTATTTTTCGGTTTTCATCTAATTTTACTGCTCCAAATTCGATAATCTCAAACGGCAGTCTTTTATTTTCACGGTCTTTTCCATAAGGACACTGATTCCACTCTAGGTCAAATACAATATAATTCATTTCTTTTCTTCTCACTAACTAACTATTTACTCTGCTGCTGTAATCTTACCATGATGACCTCTTATTCGCAACTGAAAATCATGTCGTATGTCAGAAACCTGACTTTTATCCTGTTAGAAAATCCTTGAACAAGATTTCTGAATATCAGCATAAAAAAAGAAGCCATACATGCATGTTTTTATGCGATGTATGACTTCTCCTGTGCTTTTTTCGTGTAGTCTCGAACTCTCTCTGTACCCGATTTTCTCAGAACATTTTACTGTTCCTGCTCAATCTGTGGCATCGGTTCTGCCAGAATTTTCATAAATTCTTCACCTGTAATTGTTTCATTATCGTAAAGATATTTTGCAAGCTGATGCAGTTTTCCGATATTATCTTCAAGAATCTTATACGCTTTTGCGTGCTGAGTTTTTACCAGTTCCACCACTTTTTTATCTATCTCTGTCTGGGTTTCAAATGAGCAGGCAAGGGAAGTATCTCCGCCTAAGTACTGGTTCTGAACACTTTCCATTGCTACCATATCGAAATCATCACTCATACCGTAGCGGGTAATCATGCCTCGGGCAAGTTTCGTTGCCTGCTCGATATCGTTTGATGCTCCCGTTGTAATTGAGTGGAAAATCAATTCTTCTGCGGCACGTCCACCGGTAAAGGTCGCAATCTTATTTTCCAGTTCTTCTTTTGACATCAGATAATGCTCGCCATCTTCCACCTGCATCGTATATCCAAGTGCACCAGAAGTTCTTGGAATAATGGTAATCTTATGCACTGGTGCAGAATTGGTCTGCATCGCAGCTACAAGCGCATGTCCAATTTCGTGATAAGAAACAATTAATTTTTCTTTTTCAGAAAGCACACGGCTCTTCTTCTGATAACCGGCAATAACAACTTCGATACTTTCTTCCATATCTGCCTGTGTTGCAAATTTTCTTCTGTCACGTACTGCTCGAAGTGCTGCCTCATTTACGATATTTGCAAGTTCTGCACCGGAAGCACCAGATGCTGCTTTTGCAATTTCTCTAAAGTCTACATTATCTGAAACTTTAATCTTCTTTGCATGTACTTTTAAGATTTCTTCACGTCCCTGTAAGTCCGGAAGTTCAACCGGAATTCGTCTGTCAAAACGACCCGGACGAAGCAGTGCAGGGTCAAGGGAATCCGGACGGTTGGTTGCTGCCAGAATAACAACACCTTTTGAACCGTCGAAACCATCCATCTCTGTCAAAAGCTGGTTCAAGGTCTGCTCACGCTCATCATTTCCACTGATATTTCCATCTCTTTTTTTACCGATGGTATCAATCTCATCGATAAATACGATACATGGGGCTTTTTCATTTGCCTGTTTAAATAAATCTCTTACCTTTGCCGCACCCATACCAACAAACATTTCAACAAACTCCGAACCTGAAATGGAGAAGAACGGCACATTTGCTTCACCGGCTACTGCCTTTGCAAGCAGGGTTTTACCGGTTCCCGGAGGACCTACAAGAAGAGCGCCTTTTGGCATGGCAGCTCCGATTTCTCTGTATTTTTCCGGATTATGCAAGTAATCTACAATCTCTGTCAAAAGTTCTTTTGCCTCATCTTCACCTGCGACATCAGAAAATTTAATTCCTGTGGAAGATTTCACATAAATCTTTGCGTTGCTCTTTCCAAATGACATTGCTCCACCAGCTCCGCCACCGATACCACTCATCATTTTCTTGCTGAGCCAGTTTCCGATAAATACAAAAATCAAAATTGGCACGATATAAGACAATAATAAGGTTAAAATAGGAGAAGTTTTCTGCGGAATCTTTTCAGAGAAGGTTACTCCTGCATCTTTCAGACGCTCCACTTCCTGCGCATCATTGATTCTACCGGTTTTATAAACCTGTGTTTCATTTCCATTTTTTACAGAATAATAGATGACATCATCATCCAGATTGACTTCCTCTACAGTTCCACTATCGAGAGTATCTAAGAACTCATCATAAGTGGCTTCCTTGATACTTCTCTCTGCAAGGCTTGGTACTAAAAGTGTGTTTAACAGCACCAATACAATAATTACGATTGCATAATAGAACATCAAGGGTTTTTTTGGCTTTTTATCTTTGATTTCCATAGCCGTATCCCCTTTCTTTTTTATAAAATTGATTTTTTACCTCTTTTTATTTATTATGCGCCAATTTTTACCTATTTACAATTAAGAAACCCTGTTAATTCTCTAAAAAAAAAATGAACTGATGCCCAAAACAAAAACTTCAAAGTTCTTTCTCATACATCAGTTCTAATTTTTTTATTTACAAATTAATTATCTTCTCCGGTTAATCTTAAGATTCCCTGGATTTCCTCCAAATCCATATCCAAAAATGCTGATAACTCTTCGGCACTGTATTTATCGTCATCATCATCCATGATTTCTTTGATTTTATGCTCCAGATTTCTTACTTTTTCCACTAAAATATCATCGCTTTGTTTCTGGTCCGTCTGTTCCTCTAATAGCAGTAAAATTGCATTTCGGATTTCTCCGGATAAAAATGCCTGCACGTCTTCTGCTTCTTCAAGATTTTCCAGTGCTCCAATCAAACCGATATTTCCCTCGGAAACCATATCTCCAAGAAATACCTCTCCGTCATGCAGTTCTTTTGCGATTTCAAGCACTTCTTTCATATATAATTCTGTTAACCTTGATTTTGCCTGTGCCTCTCCTGCTTTTGCTGATTCAAAAAGACTTTCTTTTTCGCCTTCCTCTTCTGGAAGAATTGCATTTAATGTTTCAAGATAATCCTCTAAATATTCTTTCTCTTCCTGTGTCAGCTCGGCAGATTTTTTCTCTTCTTCTGTATCCTCTGGTTCATAAGAAAACATGGAACTTTTCTTTGGCATTTCTGGCTGAGAATTTTTTTCTGCTTTCTTTTTTTCTTCATCCGTATGGATTCCCTGAATGGTCAGATAATCATATACCTTCTGAAGCTGTGTCTCATTTAAACCATCTCCTACAAAAAAATCCTCTACTACTTCACGGCTGATTTTTCTTCCATTGTTGACTGCAAGTCTCTGTATATCCTGTAATTTCTGCTGAAATTCTTTAATTTCCATTCTAACCTAATGCACTCCTTTTTCTATTCAAAACTTTATATTTCGCACCTTAATTGTCATCTTAGCATGAGACTGTACTGCTTGCAATCTTTTTTCGTACTGGGTATACTATTCCTATCAGACCAGCGTACAAAAATCTAACAGAGGGAGGTTACTATGGGAATCTATTTAAATCCAGGAACTGGCGAATTTCAGGAAAGTTTAAATTCTAAAATTTACATTGATAAAACAAGCTTAATCGAAAAAACTAATGAAGTTCTTAAAACACAGCAGAAATTTATCTGCGTCAGTCGTCCACGCAGATTTGGAAAATCCATGGCTGCTGGTATGCTTGCTGCATATTATGAACAGGAAGAAGATTCTTTCGAGTTATTTAAAAGTCTGCAAATCAGTCACTCTCCTTCTTTTAAGAAACATTTAAATCAATACGATGTCATTAAAGTAAATATGCAGGATTTTTTAAGTTCTACACAAAATGTAAACGAAATGCTTGATTTATTAAAAAACAGACTGCTTCGTGATTTAAAAAGAAAATATCCAGATTATGTAGAAGATACAAATCTTATTTTCGCAATGCAGGACATCTATGCCTACACCAGACATCCATTTGTAATTCTCATTGATGAATGGGACTGCCTTTTTCGAGAATATAAAGAAGATAAAGATTCTCAAAAAAAATATCTGGATTTTCTTCGTGCATGGCTAAAAGATAAATCTTATACTGCACTTGTCTACATGACCGGAATTCTGCCAATCAAAAAATATGGTACTCATTCTGCTCTAAATATGTTTACAGAATACTCCATGACTATTCCTGGAGACCTTGCAGAATTTTTTGGTTTCACAGAATCAGAAGTTCATTCCCTTTGTACACAATATGAAATGAACTTTGAAGAAGCAAAAATCTGGTATGACGGTTATGAACTTATTTCTTATGATAAAAATGGAGCTCATTTTTATTCCATATACAGTCCAAAATCTGTTGTTGAGTCTATGCTTCATCATAAATTTGCTCCTTACTGGAATCAGACAGAAACTTATGAGGCATTGAAATTATATATTCAGATGAATATTGATGGACTAAAAGACGCAGTCATTAAAATGCTGGCTGGCGATTCCATTCCAATTAATATTGGTACATTCAGTAATGATATGACTACTTTTTCAAGCAAAGATGACGTATTGACTCTTCTTGTTCATCTTGGATATCTTACTTACAACAGCAAAACGGAATGTGTCTCCATCCCAAATCGTGAAGTAGCAAGGGAATATATTAATGCAATCAGTACAATGGACTGGACTGAAATAATCACTTCGGTTAACGATTCAAAACAATTACTTGAATCTTTATGGAATCTTGATGAAACTGCAGTTGCCTTGGGAATTGATAAAGCCCATCGTGAAATTTCAATCCTGCAATACAACGATGAAAATTCACTTAGCTGTACTGTCAGTCTCGCTTTTTACTTTGCACGGGAATATTATACGATTATTCGTGAGTTACCTGCTGGTAAAGGCTTTGCCGATATCTGTTTTATTCCGCGCAAAATCCATTTAGATAAACCTGCTGTAATCTTAGAATTAAAATGGGATAAGGATGCTGTAGGTGCGATTTCACAAATCAAAGAAAAACAATATATAGACGCCTTAAAAGATTATCATGGAAATCTAATTCTTGCCGGTATTAATTATGACAAAAAGACCAAAGAACATATCTGTAAAATTGAACAATTACAATATCACGCTTAACAAAAAGGGAAGTTGTGCGAACCAAATTCGTACGACTTCCCTTTTTCTCACCCAATTCCACCCAGTGCAATTCCAAGAATCAACACCAGAATACAAATTGGAACATATAAATATTTGCAAATCGGATAAAACCATTTTGTAAATGTTTTTTCTCTTCCTTTATTGACCTGTTCTTCCACGTATTTCTTTCCGCATACCCAGAAGAACATAATTCCTGCCAGTCCTGCTCCAAGCGGGCAGATATAAATCGAAAGCACATCCATCCAGTCCGATACAATCCCCTGAATAAAAAGGGAAACTACAATTCCAACTATGCCAGTCAGTGCACACGCCGGCACTCTGCCAAGTTTTAATTTTTCCTGAACCGTCGCAATCGGTGCTTCATAAAGATTAATTAAAGAGGTCATTCCCGCCAGTAAAACTGCAACGAAAAAGACAATTGCAATCAAATGTCCTCCCGGCATGGATTTCATCAGATTTGGAAGATAGATAAATAATAATCCAGGACCGCCCTGATTTAATTTTGCACCGGTTGTTGCCATTGCCGGAATAATAACAAGTGCTGCAAGGATGGCCGCAAGCGTGTCAAAAAATGCTACACGCCCTGCAGACGCCGGAATATTTTCTTCATCTGAAAGATAAGAACCATAAATTAAAGTTCCATTTCCTGCCACGGAAAGGGAAAAGAACGCCTGACCCAGTGCAAAAATCCATGTTTTTGGGTCTGCAAGTGCAGTTTTATCCACTCTAAAAATGTACTGATATCCATCCGACGCTCCCTGCTGAAATGATACATAGATTCCAAGTCCTACAAACAATGCAAAGAAAATCGGCATCATAATCTTGTTTGCTTTCTCGATTCCTGTCACAACACCAAACATTAAAATTGACATGCATAGAATTAAGACAATTACCTGCCAGATATTATTTCCAAAGGCAGATGCCATTGAGCCAAATTTTGCACCAAACTCATCTATACTTTCCGGTGCAAGCGTTGCTCCGGTAAGCGCACCAACCGTATATTTTAAAATCCATCCCATAACTACGGTATAGCCGATTGCCATTGCCATTGAGCCAAGTACCGGTATCATCCCAAGCAGTTCCCCGCTCTTTCTGCGCCCCTTTTTCTCCATCGCCATTCCAAATGCATCAATCGGTCCGGAACGTGCTGCACGTCCAAAACACATCTCTCCGATAACTCCAGTTGAACCAATCAGAATCACAAAAATAATATAGGGAATTAAAAAAGCTCCGCCTCCGTACAGGGAAACTCTGGTGGAAAACATCCAGATATTCCCCATACCAACAGCCGAGCCGATGCAGGCTAAAATAAATCCCCACCTGCTGTTAAATGATTCTCGCTTTTTCATAAATTTACCCGTTTTCTCCTTGTCTATTTTGTATTTGAATTATAACAAAATTCAGGAGAAAAGTAAATTTGATTCAAGGAAACGTACAAGTTCATTTATACCGTTTTACTCTTCAAACTCACTGGCATATTTCCACTTTGTTCCAAATTCTTTTAATTCCTCTGCGGTGTAAAGCGGACAGGTCCAGTATTTATTTTCCAGCCAGTTCTTCATCAGTACTCTATTTTCTTTTTGAGAATAGCCTGCAAATTGACCTTTGACATCATCGCCGATTTCATAGCGGATTTCCATCTGCTCTAAATCGACCAGCCAGGCATTATCTCTATTTTGAATGATGACTTGATTTGAGTCTTGTGTTTTCCATACTTCAATATCATCTATCCGTTCATAAGCAGAATTTTGTGAATTTCCTTCTCTTATTTTTAAGCTTTCTTCTACTTTTCCTGAATTTTCATCTACTTTATAAAGCATGCCGTCCTGACCAAACAAGAATAGTTTGTCTTCTATCCTATGACTCCATGCAATAGAAGGCAAAAGACTCTTTTCCTGCAGTTGTTCCAGAATCGGCTTTATGGTTTTCGATTTCGTATCATCCGAATATTTAACATTTTTATTCTTAGTCTGATATTTTAAAATCTTATCCTCTTCAATCTCTTCACAGGATTCATTTTGCAAATCTTTATAATGATAAATTGTATTTCCACGCACTGCCAGATAATCATCTTTATACCAGGTACAATCATTAATTTCTGATTCAAATTCATGGAAAATAGCACCTATTCCACTCTCTTTCTTCTCATTTTCTATATCATCTAAAGGAACCAAATATTCTTTTCCATTTTTTAAAATCACAAGAATACTTCCAAGTTTTGTATAACTTGCATCCACTATTTCATTTGAAAATTTATAATCATAAATCAATTTCCCCGAATAAATATCTATCAGTTTGATATCATCTTCCATGATTTGAAACATGATGTCCGCATAATTTCCTGTATTCTCTTTTTTCAAAACTCCCACGGATAGCTTTTCTTGAAATCCTGCATGTCCATCTACCGTTAATTCTGAGATTTTCTTTCCTGTACTGTAATCATAAATTCGATATTTAGAGCGTTGGTCAGCAGACGTCGTTTGCACAATAAAATAATCCTCCTGACGAGTTGCATTCCAAAGATATTCTTCTTCCTCTATTACTTCTTCAAACAATACTTTGTTTCTTATAATTACTCCATCTTGGACCGGATATGCAATTATTTTATCTTCCGAACTTCCGTCCGCTTTATATTCCGTCAGATTTGCATAACAAACTTCATCAGAAATCGATAAAATATTGCTTCCCAGAAGGTCATCATATCTTAATTTTTTATACTGATACTCTTTTTTCTCTTCCATGTTTTCTCCGGTAAATACAGTTAAACTGCACTTACCATCCGGCAGCCATACCTCAGAACCATTCTCTCCCTGTTGGTATTCTTCCTCATTTCGTATTATTTCTCCATCCACTACCTGATAAGAATAGGTATAATCCTCATTTTGATGCCATTTTTTTTGTTCCTCTGTTACTTCTTCAAGTGGTGTATAATTACCTGTCTTAGAATCTACTTTCCATACCTGATGTTCACAAGTCAGATAAAAATATGGATTTTCAGCCTTACCTTTACTATCTGTCTTTTTATAGCCATAAAGCATCCTTTCACTTGTCTCACCATCTGTAAACATATTTCCACCCGATATATTATTTTCTATTTCTATATATTCCAGCGGTTTTTCTTTTTGTACGAAAAATTCAAGGTCCCAGGAATCCACACTCTCATCCATCCCCAGTTCTTCCACAGTATATTTTTTTAACAGTTTTCCACTTTTTATTTCCCAGAGATAAATCCCCGTTGAATCCTGAGCTACCACATTTTTTCCACTATTTACAAATTCAATATTGGTAACATAAGAAGTAGTTTCATATTTTTTAATTGGAAGAAAATTTTCTCTTTGAAACACTCCAAGCCTATCTGCAGTCGCAGTTTCTGCCGAAAAAACAGACATTTTTTCTTCTGTTTTTGGGATTGCATCAATTGCGTTTTCGATTGCATCGATTGTTTTTCCATCTTTCCACATATAATCTGATTGAACTGCCATTCGATTATAGTTTTCTATCTGCAAAAGCCGTTTCTGCTCATTTAGTTTAAAAGCCATTACTGCACTGTAAATACCAATTCCACCAACTACAACCGTTACGCCACCCATAATTGCAAGACTTCTATGAAGTTTTCTTTTTTGTTCACGCTGATATAAATCATCGTACCGACATCCTAATAATGGTGCAGCAATTCTTAAAAATTCTGTTTTTAACTTCTTGAATGATGTTCTTTCAGACTCGGCTGTAATATTAGCTGCCAAAGGCTCTACTTCGATTCTTTCTCGAATTTCTTCTCCCTCTGCGTTTTTTCGAATTTCTTCAGACCAGCAGAGTTCTTCTGGAAATACCTCACTTGGATTTCCGTTAATTAAAAGTGCCAGTATCTTTTTTGTTGAATGATTATGTAACGATTTAAAATACGAAATTTCTTCTTTGCACCATTTTGACTGGACAAACATAGAAGAACAGATTACTATCAGATATTCTGAATTTTCTAATGCTTCTCGTATATGCTGACTCAAATTTGAGCTCGTTGGCAGTTCGGTTTCATCACGAAACACTCTCCATTTTTCGTCTTTTGCAAGTTGTTTGGGAGGCCGGAAAGTCTCTAAATATTTCTGTAATGTAATCGCTACTTTTCGATCAAATGGCTGATGACGATAACTGATAAATGCTTTGTATCTATATTCTTTCTGCATCTTCTTTTTCTTTTCCTCTTAACCACTCTAATCCAAGCAGTTTTTTTGTATCTTTGATATTTGCCATGTCATAACTATAGAAATCAGAATGGATTCCACACTCTCTTTTTAATGTATTTCCAAGTTCTTTTTGCGCTTCATAAGAGCAAATACATGGATGGAGTCTCGCCACAAATAACTGCTGTCTCTCGTTTCCACTTTCAAAAGCGAAAACTGCATCTTCTGCACTTGCCGGAAGCCATCCACGAGATAACATCCATCTTACCCAGCGGTCATGTTCCCAGACAGCAATTGTCTTATATTCTTTTTCGCTGATTCCTTTACTACGATTTGCCAGATAGTTTAACTGTTCCACAGAAGCAAATGCCTTCTCGTCCCAGATTTCCCAGGCAATCGGCATAATCTGATTTCCATTAATATCACGAAACTGGAAAATACGATACGGCATGCTAAGTGCCAGACAATAGGAACTGTCATGATTATACTGCCTTCCATAATAGCCCTTATCCATCTCTCTGATTTTCTCAACATTTATGCCAGCTTCTTCCGGTTTTAAACCAGAGAACTGATAATGAATACATTTTGAAAGCTTTCCAAATGTACCTCCGTCTATTAAGTCCCAGGTATAATATCCAGAAAGATTTCCAAATGGAATCAAAGACCAGGTATTAAACCATCTGTCCCCATACGTTTCTTTTTCTATTACTAATCTTTTTGCTGTCCATGCTATCTGGTCTTTTCTACATAAGACAGCAATCGGATTTGGTGTTTCCAATGCATGTTTATCTTTTCGTTCAATATGATTCCGAACCAATACTTCTCGAATCCTTGTTGCAAGTAACAGATTTTCCTCATCTGATTCTGTTGCTACTGCAAAATAGCAATATGGAGTTTCCTCTATAAAATCTTTTATCGTATCAGACAATTCAAACGAATGAAAATCTACATTTGCTTTCAAAATTTCTGGCAGTTCTATCTCTTCTACTTCAAAGTCACTTTTTACCATTCCTGGATATTGTGCTTTTATTTTTCGGACAAATTCTTCGGCATTTTCATCCACTACTGTAATCTTACATGAAATTGCATTTTCTCGAAATCCCATCATCCAGAATGCTTCCCGAACCAGCCATTTTGCAACCTTTGAAGTTCCAAGTATGACAAAATGAAGAATCGGCCGTTCTTCTTTTAATCGTTTCGCACTCTCTTTTAAGTCTACCGCACGAACAGGGAAAAACAGTGGATGTCTGGACAATAACTGCTGGGCTGATGTCTTATCATCATCAATTAAGAAAATCGGTATCGTATATTCCGGTATACTGCTTAATGCTGTATCAATCAAAGCACGCGCAATTTCAGAATCATGGCGGATAAAAATTTCTATCTTTAAGTCTTTTTCATCTGGTTTCTCATCTTTTATCAACTGTAATAGTTCAAATAAGTCTTCTATATTTTTTTCAAACTCATCATCAAAGAACAAAAAGCGTTTTGCCGTTTTCTCATGAATTTTTATTCTCATTACTGTCAAATCAAACTCCGCCAGCCACCGTTCCCAGCTTTCCGGAATTGTCTTTTCAAATACTTTCGTATATTGATTTCTTTTATTGGAATAACATCGTCCTATACTGTCTGCTTCTGCTCTGACAAGCTTTGGTGTAATCCTGCTTTCATTACTTTCTTTCCATGCTTCTTCTGCCAGATAAAACCCGCAGTTATTACTGATTTTGAGATAATAATCTGCACTTTCATTTGTAGATGGATGATACTTTCCCGCACAAATGTATTTATACAACACAAATGCCGATTCTCCACGGTAAGCTTTATCCACTGTCGGTGTAAAATACAGCACTTCTTCACAACTTCTACAGCATCTGATAATCGATTCCGCAGTAGATGCCGGATTTTCATAAATACTTCTGATTTTCTCTAATATTTTTTTTGCATCTGTATTATTTTTCCAGAGTTTCGCCGGTTCATAGCTTGCTTTTACAGACTCTTTTAAATATTTATCTCCTATTTTATTCTCATCTAACTGATACGCTCTCATAGCCAGCAGATGATACGCTTTTCCTTTTTCATAAGGATTGCTTAATGAAATCTGTAAGAGTGCCTTTATATCATTTAAAGAACCATTTTTATTTTTCAGCATTCCCTGAACTTTCTTCATTGCATCGGATTCTTCCTCGTCTTCTGTAAGTTCAGGCAGAATCAGACTATGAAGTTTTAAATCTGCTTCTGAAAACTCCACCTCGTCCACGCCAAAACTATACAAGGCCGATGCCAGAACCGAAAGCACTGCCAGAATCTGCGTATACTGTTTCTTCTCATAAAGATTCAACAGTCTTTCCTTAATCAGTAACTCGTCATTCTCTTCCTTTATTTTATCAATCACAGCATAAACTGCTTCCGTCACCTCATTTTTCTGTGTCTCTGCACAATCTGGAACTAGCTTTTCCCAATTCTTAGCAAATTCTTGGAGCACCGGATTATTTTCCAATTTATAATCTTCATGTTCTTCATTTTTTAATTGAATGATATAGTCACGTGCCTCAAAAAAACGTTTTTTTGCATCTTCCGTAGCCCTGTACACTACAGAAATGTATTTTCCCTGAACCTTTTCCCCCCTTACAAACATTTTTTTATACAGACTCTCTGGGAAAATTTCTTTTATAAACGATTTCTGGTCTTTTGCATCTTTTGTAAACTTCTCATACAACTCTTCATATAACAGTTTCCATGTAATTTCAATTTTCCACATAGCCACCCTCCTGTTGTTTTTCATCCTGATATCATTTCAAAATTTCATTTTTCACACCTTTTTCTTGAACAACTAAAAATGAAACTCTACGTTTATTTCATAACAAATTATTTAGTTTTATTATAGCAAATAAAGGGAATATCTCAACGAAATTTATTCGATTGTTTCCCATGAATATCAAAAACAAATTTCAGATTCTGTGCTATAGTATAAGATAGAATCTGGAAATAAAAAGGAGGATTATTATGTCAAAACATTATACGGAATCCAATATCAGAAATGACTATCAAAACTTAACCAAACTTCTTATCCAAAAGCACTTAAGCATCACTACCATGGAAAGTGCTACTTCCGGACAGATTGCTTCTTTGATTACAGATACAGAAGGGGCTTCTGCCATCTTAAAAGGTGCTTTTATTACCTACTCAAATGAAGCAAAAATCATGCAGGGTGTTCCAAAAGAGACCATTGATACCTACTCTGTCTATTCAAAAGAAACTGCCAAGGCAATGGCATCCGCTTGCGCCAAAGCTTATCTTGCCGATATTGGAATTGGTGTCACTGGTACAATGGGAAACGTTGACCCTGCAAATCCAGATGCCTCTGTTCCAGGTCAGGTTTATTTTGCAATTAAGATTCATGATGAAATTTCATCTTATTATGTTGAATTAGAGCCACAGCCAACCAGACTTGCATACAAACTTGCTGTAGCAAAAGAAGTGTATGATAAATTAATTGAAAAAATATTAGGATGAAGTTTCCTATGAATTAAAAAATTCAGGGGCGGAAATTCTGTCCCTAAAATATGACTGAACTACTAATTTTTTAAAATAAATACCGAAAAATCCCATCTACAATTTTTAATAAGTCTTTTCTTCTTTCCCGCTTTTTGCTGATTGTTCGTGGTTTCTGCCCTTCTTTCAGCTCGTAAGAAGAATCATACTTTACCCCGAGTGCATCTTCTTGATATTCCTGCATATATTCACTCATCTGTTGATTTAGTTCTGGACTGTCTACAACCAGCATTAATTCTGTATCAAGATATGCACTTCTCATATCCCAGTTGAATGAGCCAATCGCCAACAGTTCCTTTCCTGCTGTAAAACATTTTCCGTGATAAGATACTTGCCTTTTCTCCACTTTTCGCTTCACTGTAAAAATCAGACGTTGAAAACGCTTCTTCTGTCTCTTTTGAAACTGCTCCCTGCTGTCTATATGGAATACATACCAGACATGCATAGATTAAAATTACAGATAAGACTATTAATATTATTTTTGTTTTTAATTTCAAATTTTATCACCTTTGTTATTTTCTACAGAATCTGTATTCTTACATCTGCCAGACAAATTTCCTGTTTCTTTTTTACCATAACTCGTTCTCCACTATTTATTCTTTTTCCATCTATAAATACTCCATTTATACTTTGTAAATCCTCTATTGCATTTATAATGTCTTTTATCCATTTAATAATCTGTTCTTCCGTTAATTTATTCTCTTCTAAGAAATCTTTCAAAAATTGTTCTTTTCTATATTCCTGATAAGTCCACATTTTATCTTTGTCTATTCTTATATCGTATATCTTTGGAAATAATGGATTTGATAAACAACTTACACATTTTGCTTGCTCTTCTATTTTTTTTCGATTATTCGCTCTAATCCTTTCTTCCTGTACTAAAATATTATATCCAAGTGTTTTATGCTTTCCTAGATAAGAAACCGTTCCCTGACATTCCATTTTTTCTGATACGATTTCATATAAAGGATGTTCTTTACTTTTCCATTCCATTTTATTTGAGAAATTATTGAATATGTCTGGTGGTAATGCTTGTAATAATTTTTCTTTATAATTTGCATCTAATTTACTTAGCATGTGAATTCTCCCAAGCATCATTTCAATATCATTAGGAATACAAAACTTTTTTAAGCAAAGTGTATGAATTGGAATTCTATGATTTATAGCAAAATTCAATTCATTTTTTACATAATCTGATTCTGATGAATTTAATGACAATAATACTAAACATGCAGATGCTTTTTCTAAATGTTCTGCAATTACTAAGTTCCACTCATTTCCAGAATTAAGACCTGCATCATACCAGTATCGAACATTATATTGTTCAAACAAATCTATTATTTCATCTAAAAATTCTCCATCAAGATGCGAATAACTAATAAATATGTATTCTTCTATTCCTTCATACATATAATTTTAAATTCCTTTCTCTGACTTCATTTAAGTAACTTCTCGACTTTCAAAAACAAAACTTCTGAGTCAAAAAATACAAAGGACTCTTTTCTCTACTGACGACTCCCACGGGCAAGCCCGTGGGGTTCTTACTACCAAGTTTAGCTTGTAATCGTACATCATTCTCAGACTTTGGAATACAAGTGTAAGTCT
>JAIIAN010000016.1 GCA_022717655.1 Bacillota bacterium
CCATACCTGCTGCCATAACTTTTTCTATCGCCATTTCTGCAATATTGACAGAATCGGTATTATAAAAAATAAAATCTCTATCCAGCAACATATGACTTTCCACATGTGCTCGGATTACTCCATTTAATCTGTTCCTGTTAATCTTATGTTCTACTTCTGCTCCCATCACTGCAATTCGATTCAATCCTTTATGAAGAATCGAATTTGTGATTTCACAGCATGCATTTTCATTATCCGTATCAACTCTTAGTACCGATTCATCATCACATGGTCCAATCACTACAAATGGAACCCCTTTTTCTTTCAAATAATTGATTTCATCATTATTTTCTACAGTACGGCTTAAAATCACTCCGTCCATGACATGCTTTTCTACTGCATTTATTAAGTTCGATATATCATTTGGCGTGATTTTTATTAAATTCACCTGATATCCTCGAATTGAAAAATAATCATATACACTTAAAAATACATTTAGAAAATATGGCATTGATGCAAAATGTTCTTCTCCCGGCAGTACGACAGCTATCATATTAGTATGAATATCTATATATTTTTTGATGCGAACATTCGGTACAAACTCATTTTCAACCAAATAATCTTCTATTTTCCGTCTGGTAACAGATGAAATCCGACCATTACCGGACAGTGCCCTTGAAACCGTTGAAACTGACATCCCCAGTTCTTTTGCAATCTGACTAATATTCACCTTACTGTCCATTTCTATCATCCCTCAAGGCAATTTTCCGTCAATTCTTTATTTGACAGAACCGGTAATCCCTTCTACAAAGTATTTCTGTAATGCAAAGAATACAATTGCAGTCGGAATGGTTGTAATTAATACCGCCAGCATCAACATACCATAATCGGTTACATAACCTGAAATCAAGTTAGAAATCATCATTGGCATTGTCTGTGTCGTATTGTCTGACATGATAACTTTTGCCCATAAATAGTTATTCCATGCACTCATAAATGTTACAACACCTGCTGCCGCAAAAATCGCTTTCATAGATGGAATATACATCCGGAAGAAGATTCCAAATTCACTTAATCCATCAATTCGTGCTGCTTCAATAATGTCCACAGGAAAAGCTTTCGCATTGGTACGAAACATCATAATCAGAAGCGGAGTTGCCAGTGATGGAAGCATAAATCCAACTGCTGAGTTTAATAATCCAAGTTTGGATGAGATAAAAAATTATATGCTGAATGAATAATTCCAAGTTTCATGGCTATCATATTGATAAATCCGTCTGTTGCAAACAGAGAACGGAAAATAATCGCATAAGCTACCATTCATCTGTGACATGATAAGCGTAATTACAATACAGATAATAAATGGAATCCATAAATACATAATATGAAGCATATCCAACCAGATTCAATTTATATAAGCCCTGCCATTTAGCAACCAGCCATGGGGTAATTAACAATGCAATAATTAATGGGATATTAATTGCCCATGAGAATATTGGGAATAAATTTTCATCATTTAAGACATACATCATGTAATAAATACCCATGCTTAACATTGCTGAATAAATCTGCTGAAGAATATAGGTTACACAAATCATAATGTAATATTTATCTGCCATGACTTCCTGCTCTGTATTTATCCACATAACTTTCTTCCGGTCCGATTCCATAATATTCAACCTGATTCCATGCTTTTTCTAAAAACAGGCGGATTCCAAATCTCGGAAGCATCGGAAATTCCATATCTTTCTCCATATCCATTGCTACTGATATCGAACCATCCAAGTCAATCGTCCAATCTGCTTTTATATTCAAAATCCTCTGCACAGTCGGCGCTGATATGCTTAATGTACTGTGAATGATAACTCTTCCCTCTTTGATTTCATAAGAGGTCTCATAAGCTCTCGCATAGCTCTGGTCATAATGTGCATCCATTTTAATTTTTCTTTTCGGTCATTATCAGTCGGTGCTCTCCAGATATTGATTTCCATTGGTTGAACAAGAAGTTCTTTTTCTTTTATCTTGATTTGTTCAAATAAACCAGTCAGCTTATTAAACACATAACTATTTCCATCCGATTTTTGAATCATAAGAAAACGATTTGTTTCTTTGACATGAACTGTCTCTTTTGTTGGATTCTCTGTTTTTAATTCCATCAATTCTACCACTCGTTGATTTCGCATATCTTTTGTCGGAATTAAAATTTCATCAAATCCAAGTGATGCTCCTGCCGGCTGAAGCGGATTTGCTTCTTTTAAATGATAATTTATTTTCAGATAACATCTTCCTGCTTCAGGAAGCATTACCGGAATCATTATTTTTCCTTTTTGACCCGGAAGAATACTATCTTTGATTGGTGCGATTCCTCCACCAATATTTTTTCCATCTACTTCAATTCCATAAGTTTTGTTTCCAGCTTTGTTCCACTTTCCAGTGTTACCAAAAATCCATTTTCATTTGATTCAAAAGCGGTCGCTTCATCTTCTAAAAATTCAACTTCCAGACTTTCGGC
This sequence comes from Bacillota bacterium, assembly GCA_022717655.1. Classification (GTDB taxonomy): domain Bacteria; phylum Bacillota; class Clostridia; order Lachnospirales; family Lachnospiraceae; genus Blautia. The sequence continues at coordinate 2,492 of JAIIAN010000016.1, forward strand.
ATGTCCTCGGATTTTTTCTCCCAGTTCATAACCATTTATTCCATAAAAACCAGGATAGTTATCAATTCGACTGCTCTCTGCCATCTGACCGGTTCCTTCATATTCTTTTTCTACTATCAGCACATTTAAGTTTGCTCTTTTTGCATAAATAGCTGCGGTCATACCTGCCGGACCACTTCCAATAATCAGAACATCTGTCATCTGCATTTCCTCCTGATTTTTATTTTCCCTTTTTCCTATAAGTTTAATATGTTTTGCATGCCATTGATATTATCACAATCAAAATTACCTGTCTAATACACAAAAAAAATAGCCAGTTATAGTTTTAAGCTATAACTGGCTATTTCATGATTCCTTTCGTTATTCCGTTTTCAGATATTCTTTTAATGCATTTACGTACATCTCACCTAATTTACTTAAAATCAGATTCTTTCTTGTCACATATCCGACTTCCATTTTGTTTTCTTCCGGTCCTTCACTATTTTTAAACGGTACTGCACGATAATCATTTCCATTTAAATCTTCACAGATTAGACCGGAACAAAGCGTATAACCATTTAAGCCCACCATTAAATTCAGCATCGTCGCTCTGTCATTTGCATGAATAATCTGACTATATTCATTTGTCGGCAGTAATTCTTCTGAAAGATAAAAAGAACTGTTGTCTCCCTGCTCAAATGCCAGACACGGATAATTCTCTAACTGCTTCATCGTAATACATGCTTCTTCCGCTAACGGATGTCCCTTCCATAAATAAACATAAGCATCACACTCAATTAAAGGATGAAATTCCAGATTTGCAGAGTTTAAGAGTTTTTCCATGGATTTGCGGTTAAAGTCACTTAAATATAATACCCCGATTTCACTTTTCATTGTGCTGACATCCATAATAACTTCTTCAGTCTTTGTTTCACGGATTGCAAGTTCATACTGTGACATATCCAGCGTCTTTGCAACATCCACAAACGCTTTGACCGCAAAGGAATAATGCTGGGTAGAAACTGCGAATTTCTTCTTATAAGAACCGCCTTCTGTATAACGATGCAGTAACTGTTCATACTCATGGTAAAGCTCTTTGGCATAGGTTAAAAATTCCACGCCGTCATTCGTCAGTGTCACTCCACGTCCGTTTCTGAAAAAAATCGTAATCCCAATTTCTTTTTCCAGTTCCTTCAGAGCATTGGTTAAAGAAGGCTGTGAAACATAAAGCTGCTCTGCCGCTTTATTTAGGGATTTCGTTTCCGCTATTGTCAAAATATATTTTAACTGTATAAGTGTCATATTAAATTCTCCAGTTCTTTACCGTTTTCTACAAAAGCAAGTCTCCACCCACTACTTCTTGCTTTTCGTAGTTGAATCAGGAGATTTACTTGATTCAGCTAAATACTTCCCGGCATCTTTAAAGAAACTTATCAAAATAAGAATCATAATAATGCCAATCGGAAATGCCGAAATGATACTGATACTCTGAATGTTATTCATCGAACTTTCCGAAAACACTAGCGCAATCGGCAATACAATCAATAGCAAACACCATAATAATTCAATCAGTTTATGCGGATGCTCATTTTCTCCAAGCTCCTTGTAACTATAACAAGCTGCCGTATATGCAATCGAATCAAATGAAGTTGCATAAAATGCAATCATACATAACACTGTAATTACTAAAATCACCTTTGCCAACGGCATTGTATCTATAATATTCAAAATGAGTCCATAAAGGTCTCCATCTTTCGCATATTGGGAAATAAAATCTGCTTTTCCACTGACTTGAAGCCCAAGCCCATAATTTCCAAGTACGACAAAACTAATAATTGTTGAGCCAACACCAAACACATATCCTCCAAGAATCGTTTGTTTAATCGTTCTGCCGCGTGAAATATTACCAATAAAGAATGGAGCTGCGACTGCCCAAACCATCCAATAGGCCCAATAATAAATCGTCCAATCTTGTGGGAAATTACTGGTGCGTTCCGGATCCGTAAATGTGCTTAACTCTATAAAATGCTGTAACATCTTTCCAAAGCTTTGGAAGCCATTTTCAATGATAAATTTTCCCTGACCACCGATCAGCAACACAATCAATAATAAGCCAAAGAAAAGATAAATACACAGCTTCGCCAAAAAACTAATTCCTTTAAATCCATGCAAAACTGCATAGGTATATACTGCACAGGTAACCAACAAAATGATAATTGTAACGACTGTTCGGCTAATCGTGATACCAAATAGTTTTACAATAATTGCTGCCAAAAGCGGTGTTGCAACACTAAATGTCGTTGCAGTTCCGGCAAGCAGTGCAAATAATGCAAATAAGTCAATCACACGTCCCAACACACCATCCGCATGCTTCCCAATAACTGGTCGACATGCTTCCGAATATCTCTGACGATTTCTTTTTCTCACGTGTAACATAAAACCGAATACGACTGCAAGTACCAGATAAAATGCCCATGGAATAAAGCTCCAATGAAACAGTGGAAAAACGCCTGCCCATTCTGCCACAGAGCCAAGCTCTTCCATATGCGGATTAGTTGCGTACATTACCCATTCCGCAAATGAATAGAACAAAATGTCTGCTGCAAGTCCACAAGTAAACATCATGCTTCCCCATACAAAAAATGGATATTTCGGCTTCTCATTTGGCTCGCCTAATACGACATTCCCATATTTTGAAAAAGCTAAATAAACAGAAACCAACAAAACTGCCAAACCAATTACTAAATAATAAATCCCGACTGTATCACCGAAAAAAAATCTCACCTTACTTATAATGTTATTGGACTCATTTGGAAATACAAATAATACACCCGCCAATAACATAATGCTAATAAAAGGAGCTAACGTGATGAGCCAGTCTATTCTTTTGCGATCTAATTTATTCATTGATTTTTCCTCCATGTATCAGCTTTTGTAGCTGATAGTCATACTCAAACTGTTTTCCCTGTATTTCAAACTTAACTCCGGTTACCAGACCTTTTTCGTCTTTTGCCGGAACAAGCTGTTTAATTTCGCCTTCTTTTATCTGAAGTTCTTCCGAAATTTGTTTTAAAATTTCTGAACCCGAATTCGTTCGATAGCTCTCATCAAACTCTCTTAGCTCATCCAAGGAATCAAATTCATACACTTCATCCGCACTATATTTTCTGGTCTTCATAGAAAGCTCTGCGATGTGATCAATATAAATATCTTCCCATAATTTATTCCTGGTTTCCGGTTTGTTATACTCGGCTTCTAAGATTTCAAGAAAACGTTTGCTAAATGGCTCTGCCCAGAAGGTATGTCCCATCATATACCAGGAATTTTTTCCACCCACTTTTACATCGGTAATTCTTCCGGTTTCATCTTCTGTGACGCACCACTCATTTGTCTCTCCATCTGCATAGAGCACCGAATAATAGCTGTCTTCTACTTCCGCTTCAAATGGATTCTTTGAAAAATAATTATCTGCACTGCACACATAAGTATTTCCAATCCATTCTCTTGCCGAATAAATCGAACCATTGTTATTTCTGGTCGCATACTCTGGATTTTCGATGAGTGTCACCTGACATTTCTCTTTTAAATATTCAAATTTTTCTTTTTTATATCCCGTGACAATTGCAATATCATGGATTCCGGCCTCTTTTAACTGGCGAATTTGGCGCTCGATCAGCACTTCACCTTTTACTGTAATCAAAGCCTTTGGCTTTTCATAAGAAAGAGGAGCAAATCGACTGGACAATCCTGCTGCCATAATAATTGCATTTTCTACTTTATAAGCCATTTTCTAATTCTTCCTTTACATATTTATAATACTCTTTCGCATAACGATACTGTCTTAACGAATACTCTCCAAACTCTACGCCTTCATGCGATTTTACTTCACACCAGTTACTCCACAGCAGACCACACGCTGCAATATAACAGTAAATCTTTAATCGTTTTTCTTTTTTGCAGCCTTCTGTATAATACGCATCGATTAACGCATCTGCCTGCACTTTTTCATACATGGAATAAATGATAAACATCGCAAGATCCACATCGGTATCCTGCATTCCCGCATATTCCCAGTCAATTAATGCGATTCTGTCTTTGGTCATCAAAAAGTTATCCGGAACAGAATCAATATGACACAGCGAGATCTGCTTTTCCTGCTTATCAATATAGTTTTTTAATTCATATACATGCGCTTTGGTTTTCTTGTAATCACGGTAGCAGGATGGAATTCCCTTCCACAACTTTTCATAAAATTCCAACCGCTCAAAAACATCAAAGGTATGTTCCACCTTTACCCCGCTTTCATGAAACTTACGAAGCACCGCCATACATGCTTTTACATCCTCCGGATTTTCGGCATCACAGCATCTTGCATCTTCGATAAATTCTGTCAGTTTGTAACCATTTTCCGGATTGATATATCGAATGGAATCACAAATACCAAGCGGTTTGATTACCTGATAAACTTCGTATTCCTGCTTTCGGTTAATCAACATTTCTGTTCCTTCGCCCGGAATCCTCATAATAAACCGTTTGCCTCTGCACTTGAACATAAAAGAGCGATTTGTCATGCCTTTTTTTAGAACTTCAATCTCTTCTAATTCATTTGGCTCACATGCCAGAATTTCAGAAATCAAATGAATCACATCTGAATCAAGCTGTTTTGACGTGTCATCGAGTTCCCTTAACTGCTCATAAGTATTAATTTCATAAACACTTCTTGACGGCACGATTTTCGCTGATACATACATCTTACCTTTTTTCATCAGGGCACTTTCCCAGAATACATTTGCATAAGCTTTTTTCTTACTCATTTCTTTTATCTGGCTCTGAAGTTCTCCTGCTTCTTCTTCAAGGATGTACGCAATGCCTACCATTGCATTTCCGCTTTTTTCTGCATCTACCGAAACTAGTTCTAATTTTCGATTGACTCTGACATCGCTTTCGTCATCCACCAAATCTGTCACCATGTACCAGGAATACAGCTCTCTTTTGGAAAATGGATTTTTTTCACACCAGACATCGCATGGAATAATATACGTATTTGAAATCCTGTCTTTTGCAAGTGCCAGAGAATGAAGATTGTTGTACTGCGCATATTCACGATTGACAATTAAATTTACCTGAAACTCATCAATCAGATATTCATACTGCTCTTTCATAAACCCGACAATAATGTCAATCTGAAAAATTCCGGCTTCATGAAGCTGGCGAATTAACCGCTCAATCAATGGTTCTCCATTAACCTCGATTAACCCCTTTGGCACTTCCCGATTCATCGGCATCATCCGGATTCCATAACCTGCTGCCAAAATAATTGCATTTTTCGGAGTTTTCTTTTCAAACTCCGCTTCTGCTTTTTCTGTTAATTGATATTCTTTGGTAAGATACTCTTTCTGAATCAATTCATTTAAGGACTGATTGACTTTTCCAAGCGAATATCCTGTCTTTTCTGTTAAAATTCGCTGATTTTCATAACCGCTTTCTGCGATTTCGTTCATAATATCATATTCTTGTATATTCATGTAATCCACCTTTTTAATTTTCGTGAACATTTTGGCATTATATTACTCCCAATTTTTACTTTTGTCAAGAAAAAAACACCCTGCTTTTTTAGCAAGGTGCTTTTTTAAAGCAAGGTGTCTTTATTCTTTAACAGCTCTGAAATTAATTTTTCATCTTCTTGGGTCAGTTTTACATTGGAAACCAGCTTTTTCCCTTCCGGTGTCTGTACCTTCAGTTCCAAAATCGTTCCTTCTCTTAAGTTTTCTCTTCCAACTGCCTCAAAAAATTTTCGAAGATTCGGATGCCGCCTTTCTACTCCGGCAATTGCAGCCTTTATCTGCATTAACTTTACTGGATTTATTGCCATAATCATGTTCCTCCAACTGCCTCTTTCAGGTGAATCTGATTATAAGCCGATACCCGATTTTCGTCAAGTCAATGCGAAACTTTATCACTATTTATACATCTTCATATAATCTCCATGTGCATCAATTAACTCATCGCACATTTTTACAATATCATCAATGCAAAGTTCTCCCGCAGTATGAGGGTCAAGCATCGCAGCCTGATAGATATATTCTTTCTTTTTCGTTGCCGCTGCCTCAATGGCAAGCAGCTGTACATTGATATTTGTCATATTCATTGCAGCCAGCTGTACCGGAAGTCTTCCGACTCTGCATGGATTGACTCCATTTCCGTCAATCATACACGGCACTTCTACACAGGCATCTGCCGGAAGATTTTCAATCATGCCTTTATTAATTACGTTTCCACCAATTTTATACGGCTGATTGGTTACAACCGCTTCCATAATATGAGATGCATACTCTCTGCTTCGCTCATGGGTAATCTTTCCGTCTTTTAAGATATTGTTTTTCTCTTCTTCCCATTCTGCGATCTGCTTGATGCATCGTCTTGGATATTCATCTAACGGAATATTGTATTTTTCAATTAGTTCCGGATATTTTGCCTTGATAAAGAATGGATTATATTCCGCATTGTGTTCACTTGATTCCGTACAATAATAGCCCAGACGCTTAATATACTCAAAACGTACCATATCATCATGTTTTTCTGTTGCATTTTTCTCAGCTGCTCTTTTTCTGATTTCCGGATATAAATCATTTCCATCTTTATCACGGATATCTAACAGCCAGCCCATGTGATTAATGCCGGCAATTGTTTCTACGCGTCCTTCTAATTTATCTTCCATTCCAAGCTTCGTCAATAAATCTTTTGAGCACACCTGAACGCTGTGGCAAAGACCTACGGTTCTTACCCCTGTATATCTCTGCATATAACCGGATAAAATTCCCATTGGATTTGTATAATTTAAAAATAATGCATCCGGGCATACCTCTTCGATATCATTTGCAAATTCCTGCATCACCGGAATTGTACGCAGACCTCTCATAATTCCACCAATTCCAAGGCTGTCCGCAATTGTCTGTCTTAAACCATATTTTTTCGGAATTTCAAAGTCCGTAATGGTACAAGGGTCATATCCTCCCACCTGAATCGCATTGACTACAAAATCTGCTCCTCTAAGTGCTTCTTTTCGATTTTCCACACCAAGATATGTTTTAATCTGTGCACGACCCTCATTTACATTTTTGTTGATTGCATTTAAAATAATCTCTGAATCTTCCAGACGTTTTGCGTCAATATCATATAATGCAATCTCACTTTCACAAAGTGCTTCACTACACATGCAGTCGCCTAATACATTTCTTGCAAAAACAGTGCTTCCTGCTCCCATAAAAGTTATTTTTGCCATTTTTCATCCTCCTTGATTTTATCATAATTCGTTGTCTTTTTATGGTTCTTATTATATAATCAAAGCAAATGACTTTCTATCTGATTTGTTTCTCAAAACTTGTAAAAATGTTGTAAAATGGAGGATTTTATTTATGAATCAGTCTCTGTCTGGAATTCCATCTATTTATTTTTGCGGTCACGAACACTGCCAGCCCGGACATTCTTTTGGTCCTGCCGTACGTCCCCATTATTTGATTCATGTTGTACTTTCCGGAAAAGGTATCTTTAAACATCAAGGACATACGTATTCTCTCAAATCCGGAGACTCCTTTCTAATCAAACCAATGGACTCTACCTACTATGAAGCCGACCAAAACAATCCTTGGGAATATGCATGGATTGGCTTTGATGGACAGGAAATTCCTGCCCTTTTAAACCAGACCTGTTTTCAAGACTCCTGTATTTTTATTTGTCCTCCTGATTCTGAACGAAAGTTGAATCTGCGGACTCTGATACATTCTATCTTAAATACTTTCTCTTCAGCTAATTATAATCCATTTACTCTGACAGGGTTGTTTCTTGAACTTCTCGGTTTGATGACAGGTCCGTCTGTTGCAGAAGGAAACTCTTATTCCACTCAATATGTAAAACGCGCAATGGATTATATGAAAAACAATTACGGCTACAACATCCGTATTCAGGACATTGCAGCCGCTATTGGAATTGATCGGACTTATCTCTATCGTCTTTTTATGGAACAGCAGAAAATTTCTCCGAAACAGTATCTGCTTCAATTAAGAATCCACATTGCATCTGATATGCTTTCTTCTTCTGACTACAGCATTACAGAAATTGCTTATTCCTGTGGTTTTAAAGATGCTGCCGCTTTTAGCAATCAGTTTAAAAAAATGACCGGATATACTCCAAGAAAGTTTCGCGAATATCTAAACCTTGAAAAAACAATCTACTGGAAGCATTAGATAATTCCAAAATGCACCAGTGCATTATAAATTCCATCTTCCTTAATATCTGTTGTCTTATAACTGCAGTAAGGAAGAATGCTCTCCATGGAATTTCCCATTGCCACACTATTTTTTACTGCCTTTAACATATCAAGGTCATTGGTGCTGTCGCCAATCGCAATACAGTCATCGATATCTGCCCCAAGATATTCGCAGACTTTCTGAATTCCTGTTGCCTTGCTGTGACCTTTCTGTGCCATCTCCCACATATCTTCCCCACGGTCAATACAATAATAATTTGCTTCAAAAAATGGCATAATAATATCTTTCTTATCGATATCATTATCTGTAAATTTAATCAGGCATTTATCAAATACTTCATCCTTATCTTCTAATATCACTTTAACCGATTTACCATTCGTTCTAAGCATTTTTTTTGCCCGTTCCATAAACGGATTCGAATAGCTGTAGTCAAAATAAATTCCCTTGTCTCCTTCGTAAAAAGCATTTACTTTATTTTTTCGAAGAAGCGCTACCGTTTCAATGCATTTTTCTTCTGGGATCACAGAAGAATAGATTTTCTTTCCATCAAAATAAATATGCGTTCCACATCCGCAGACATAACCATTAAATTCCAAATCAAAAATCGGCTGGGTAATTCCGCTAAAAGTACGTCCTGTATTAATAAAGACCAGATGCCCGTTTTCTTTTGCTTTTTTAATTGCCTCTTTCGTGCTTTCCGGAATTACTCCTGTATCTTCCGGAATAATTGTTCCATCTATATCAAAGAAAATTAATTTTCTATTCACCTTTGTTCTCCTCTCTTTACCTTTCTCTTCTGTTTTTTTACTCTAACATGATTTCAGGAATTTCGCAATCTCACTTTTTCTGTGATATTTTTCCTTTTTTCTCAATATATTAGGTAACAACAATGCATTTAGGATTTTTTATGTTACATAAAAATTTTATTTTAAAGTATCTTGCACTTTTTTTATTGCTTACTGCTTCTTTTGCATTTGGAAATTTTTTAAGCTTTGCCATTCACTATTATTCCGCACAGGAGACCATTTCCAATGCAGTCGGCAACTGGGGGCTAAGCTTTCAGGAAGAAGGAAAACGTCCTGTCGGAAATGCCTCTATCGAAGAATTACAGCAATATGACGCCTACTATGCCCAAGATACCGATGAAAAAAATATTTATCTCACCTTCGACTGCGGATATGAAAATGGCAATACTGAAATCATTTTAGATGCCTTGAAAAAACACAATGCCCCTGCGACCTTTTTTGTCGTTGGAAATTTTCTCTCCACAAGTCCTGAAATTGTCAAACGCATGATTTCCGACGGACATATCGTAGGCAATCATTCTTATCACCATCCGGATATGTCTCAGATTTCTTCCATTGATTCTTTCTCAAAAGAATTACAGGAACTTTCTGATTTATACAAAGAAACTACCGGACAGGAAATGAAAAAATATTATCGCCCGCCACAGGGCAAATACAGCGAAACCAACTTAAAAATGGCAAAAGATTTGGGGTATAAAACCTTTTTCTGGAGTCTTGCTTATGTAGACTGGTACCAGGATAACCAGCCCTCAAAAGAAGAAGCCTTCGACAAACTGCTTAACCGGATTCACCCCGGCGCAATTGTACTGCTCCACAGCACCTCCTCAACCAACGCCCAGATTTTAGATGAACTGCTTGGCAAATGGGAAGAGATGGGATATCAGTTTCGGTCACTGGATTATCTGGTGGAACAGAGCAAGAGAAATGAAATTTAAAAATAATTGATTTACTTTTTACTATTCGTTATACTAATAGTTATCTCATTTGATAGATAGGAGTTAATCAGATACATTATGAAAAAAAGAGTACTATCTTTATTTAGTGGTTGTGGTGGAATGGATATCGGATTTGAAGGTGGCTTTCGTTGCCTGAAAAATTCCATAAATTCAACTCTTCATCCTGACTGGATTGAACAAGATTACGGTAATTGGGTTAAAGTAAAAGAAACAGGCTTTCAAACCGTATTTGCCAATGATATTCGACCAGATGCAAAATCTGCCTGGGTATCATATTTTAGTAAAAAATATGATAATGCAAACGAACTTTTTCATTTAAGCAGTATTGTAGACTTAGTAAAAGATGCCAAAGATGGAACAAATATTTTTCCTAACCATATAGATATCGTCACAGGTGGCTTTCCCTGCCAAGATTTCTCCGTTGCCGGAAAAAGAAAAGGATTTCAATCTGATAAAAGTCATAACGGTAAAAAAATAGAAATTAATGAACCTACTGTTGAAAATCGGGGACAATTATATATCTGGATGAAAGAAGTAATATCTCTCGTCCAGCCATCTGTCTTTATTGCTGAGAATGTAAAAGGTCTTATCTCACTTAATGATACAAAAGAAATCATTGAACATGATTTTGCCAATGCTGCTGATGGTGGATATCTCGTAATTCCTGCCAGAGTTCTTCATGCTGCAAATTATGGTGTTCCTCAATCCAGAGAACGTATCATTTTCTATGGATTCAAACGAAATACTTTAAGAAGAGACGCATTAGACTCATTATTAAATTTATCTGAAAATACAGATTATGACCCATATCCAGTACCAACTCACAGTTTTACTTTAAACGGTGAACAACTTTCTCCCTTCGTAACCTGTAAAGAAGCACTACAAGATTTAGATGAACCAGAATGTTCAAAAGATATTTCACAGACAAAATATTCTAAAGCTAAGTACCTTCCTAAAGGCCAGGGAAATATTGAAATTAAATTAGATTCAATATCACCAACAATCCGTTCCGAACATCATGGAAACATTGAATTTAGACGATTAAGCATTGAAAATGGTGGAACTCATCAAGAAGAACTCGCACGAGGTCTCCAACAACGAAGATTAACAATTCGAGAATGTGCACGTCTTCAAACTTTTCCTGATGATTATCAATTTATTTTGCCTAAAACAGAGCAAAATAAAGCTGTAAGTGCCAGTCAGGCATACAAAATTATTGGAAACGCCGTTCCATGCGTTTTATCTTACAATATTGCAATGCGATTATCTGAAAATTGGGATAAATATTTCAAATAGAGACTGGACCATATTTCGGTCCAGTTCTCCAACTTTTATTTAATGAGATTTTTAATTTTATCTTTAAACTCAATTTTTTCAGTCTCACTAAGAGCTTCATATCTCTCTAAAAAATCCAAAATAAACTTTCTCATATTATTATTAAACCATGGTTCATTGTTTTTAACCGTGTTTGCTTCAAAAAGCATTTCTATCCAACGTTCTGCTAAAACACTTTGCCAGTCATGAATCAGTTCATATTTTATTTGTTCATTCTCATCTTTCTTATAAACTAAGGAAAAATACTGAATAAGTCTATTTAATTGATTCCAATTCATCATTTCTTTAAAAGATACTTGAGGTCTGGGACTGCGGTCTGGGAACTGCATTTTTGAATTAATTGCATGAATATATTGCCCTGTTGTTACTTCTATCTTATTATTTGAATGCTTTATGAAAATAACCCATTCCGTGGGAAGTATCTGCTGAATACTTGAACCTGGAATAGAATCCTGCTTTGTTGATTTTAACTCAATTGTTTCATAATAAATTTTATTATCAAATATAATCTCCAAACACATATCCGGATTTGTATATACAGAACTTTTTGATTCCTTTATCAGATCTCGAATTTCCTCTGTAATATCTTCTGGCAACAAAACTCTATTTATTTTTAATGTCTTTAAAATAGTAATATTTGTGCTGTTAACTCCTTCAAATTGTATTTCAGTAATTTCACAGTTTTCAGGAATTGCAGAAAATGATGTCTCAATAAGTGATTTCAGAAATTCTTTTAATGGTCTATCTGTATTTGCTTCATCTGACTGAAATGATACCATTTTTAATTCATTCTTCTTTGTTTCCAAAAACTTTTCCAATTCATACATATATATTTGCATAAAATCTTGAATTATTTTCATTGAATTCTCTCCATTTCGTATATTATTTTTTCAAAATTTGTTCTACCGTACCGAGTTCGAGTATCTTCATGTGCGCTAAATTATTTCTCGCATTTCTATAGTCTTTAAGTTCCTGGTATTCTTTCTCTGATATTTTTATACTGCTTTTTCCAATCAGATAATACAAGACTCCAATTTCAACTTCTTCTGGTTCATTAATGTCCTGACCATATCCATTCCGAATTGGCAGTTCTCTTGTAATGATTTCCGTATAAGCCGAAATCTGATGTTTTCTATACTTTTCGATTAAGGGAAATACTGTTTTTAATTGAACTTCCCATATCAGACTTTCCATTTCTTTCTCAGTTTTATTAAATTGATATTCTTCACCATTACTTCTTACATCAGTTTCTATAATTCTTTTAATTGTCTGATATGGATTTTTCAAAAATTCTATTCCATTTTCCACACATTCGGCACACAGTTCTACATCCTCACTACAAAGGATAGAAACCAGTTCAGCCAAATAAGGTCTTAAGTACTCCTTACAATTTGTCTCAGAGGCTGCCAGCGCACAAAACGCATATTTATCATAATTTCCAATATTCTGATTAAAGGCAATTGTTTTAATCCCTTTTTTTGCTTTTCTTTCCATTCCCTCCTCATTTATTTCCAGAATAAATATTGCCGGAGTCTTATTTACAACATTTTTATTATACTCTTCTATAAATTCAAGCCATTCTTCACATTTTTCTTTTGATACATCTGATATCCAGATGTATCTATCATTTAATACTGTTTCCTGACACGCTCCCAAAAACTGAGCATAGCTCATTCCGTATCGATATTTCAATCGAATTTCTTTTTTACAATAGTTCATAAGAAGATATTCTCCCAGTTCTTCCTTTGGACATGAAATTTTCTGAAATGCATTTTTCGGATTTTCTAACTGCAGACGTTCTCCAATCATTTCAATCAATGTCTCTTTCCACGGAACAGAAGCCGGCAGAGAGAGGAGCATACTGCTCCCCTTAACTGCTGTCTCTACAATATCTTCAAAAAATTTATGAGCTTTTGTAATATGATTCCACCAGACCTTGTCCACGTTTAATCCTCCATGTATTTTTCAAGTTTATCGTTAATCTCCTGAATTGTTCCCATCATCTGACAGAAATTATAGCGGGTAAAACGATATCTTCCATCTTCCGTATACTGCAGTACATTTAATTCTCTCATTTCTTCCATAAGCGCAGAGATTTTTTCTGTATCCAGGGTTGCAATTTTCTTAATGTAAAATCCATCCGCAATCTCTTTCACATCATCTACACTACATCCATTTTGAGATTTTTCCTGATAATAATGATAAGCCACCAACAGTGCAATAATGTTATAATAATCATCATCGCCTACGCCCAGTGTAATATCAAATTTCTTTTTAATCTCCTGAAGCAGAGTTTTATCCGCCAGAACTTTTTTCACAAGGTCTTTCTGAACAAGATAAGGCGGTGTACTGTCCTCCGTATAATTTGCATAGTCTCTCTGTACTGCTTCAATTAATTTCTGACAATACAATTGAATCAGACCCGGAAAATAATTGGTTGTGCCAAAAATTGTAGAAACCAGCACTTCTGTTTCATTATCTTTTGGAAAACGAAATCCCAGATAGGAAAGTGGAATTTCCAGCAGTTCTCTTGCTTCAATTACTTTAAACGGTTTTACTGTCAAGGACTGAAGCTGTGGAAGTACCGAGTTGTTTTCTAATGCAGCCTTACGCTTATATCGGATAATATTACGCAGACCGGCAACCACAAACTTAAATCGCTTTTCTCCAATACTCTGAATATCTTTTAACTCATCAAATGGCTGATATCTGATTGCTTCACAGCTTTCAATAAACGCATCTCCCTCATCCAGCATCAACAGGAAATATGGAATCGGGTCTTCTTTATCATTCAAACGCTTCTTAATATTTCTCGCTAATTCATGCCAGTCATCTGTCGTATATTCTTCTTTAAAAAATCCTTCATCGTATAAGGTTTCTGAAACTTTTTTGGCTGCCGCTTTATAGTCCAGATATTTAATATCAACCAAAATAGCACGGTCTCCATTTTCATTTTTATCAATATCTTTTCTGGCCATCTTCAGTAAAGCAGATTTACCTAACTGTCGTCCTCCATATACCAGATTGACACCTTTTGCCTCTTCAATTTTCTGAAGTTCAAACTTTCTTCCAATAAACATTTCCGGCGGCATAACATCCCCTGAATTTACTACATAAGGCTGATAAGAAGCAAATGGCATAATAATTGACATCAACATTCGATTGATTGCAGTTTCATTATAATGTTTCGCCAGATAGCTAATGGCAACTCTGTCAATTACGGCAAAAACTTTTCCTGTCGTATGCATCTTTGCTTTTCTTGCCAAAGTTCGTCTGTCTGACTGTGTGAGGGCATAATCTAAAATCACCAAAGTATTTCTTGCATTTCCGATTTCCTTAAACGTATCAATTAAGCGGTCTGCATCTGTCTTGCCAAACAGACAAACAACTCGAAATCCATTTTTTTCCGCTTCTGAACCAAACACACTGATTGGATGTTTATAATTACTTTTTCTGCCATTTAAAGGCGTTTTTAATACGACAAAAAAATTCTTAATTTTTTCATTAACCGACAGTTCTTCTGTGATGCGCTCTACCGAAAAACCAAGTGAAATTAAAAGTTCTCTCAATATTTCTGCACTTACGTTCGTATTCCCTTTTGGCCAATGTTCTATCAGCCGTTTTCCACCTTTTGTATCTTTGTTGGTAAGAAATTTTGAATTATCTGCCAGAACCTTTAAAGTCACTCCTGGTTTTGCCGTTTTACTGTAAATACTTCCATACTCGTCCCAGAAATCTTCCAGATAATCTTCACTTTCAAAATCAAAATCCCAATTTAAGTCATTGGTCATAATACGATTTAATAAATCTTCTGCTGCTGCATAGTTTTGTTGTTCAATCCGCTCCTTGATCTGTCCAACAGCTTTTGCAATCTCTTTTTCTTCCTTCCATAACGGATTTTTTTCCAGATAAACCGCCAGATTCTTTTGCAAATCTACCGCTCTTTCCTGTGCGTCTTTTTTGATTTTTTCTTTAAATGCTTCAAGAATTTTTGCAAAAAATCCATAGTTTTTTGTATCTGCACACCATTTATACCAGGATTCCATAATCTGAATCATAATTTCTTTGCTGTCCTCTACAACATTATTAATCTGACCATAACTTTGGGCCAGTTCAACATCTGCAATAAATTCTTCCTTTTTGTTTTCTGCATCATTTTCAACAAATTCAACTGCTTTTTCTACGTTATATTTTTCTTCAGAAAAATCTTCCAACTCAATATTCCAGCGGTTGACATATTCTAAAATAAGCTCTGCCTCTCCATAATCATCTTCTCCACAAAAGATTTCATCCAGACGTTCTTTCCACTCTTTTTCCGGCTCTGAATAATGTTTCATAATTCTCAAAGCAGTCGAAAATTCAGGAAGCTCTAATACATCATCTAAAATTGGCATAAAGTTTTCATCTAATAAAACTTTATCATTTCTTAAAAATCCCACATAATAATACTTATATCTGCCTTCCTGATAAGTTCCTTCCAGTCTCTCTTTCAACTCACTCAATGTTTCAGCCAAGACAGCTTTTCCTGATAACTCTTCTAAATTATCTTCCTGCATTGTTTCCAATTGTGCTATTACATCAGAAATTTTTTCCAATAAAACAGTTCTTAACTTTTTATATTCGCCAAACACTGCATCCTGAGCGTCTGTCGTAGAAGCTTTCATTAAAGAAACATATCTGCAAAGAATGTTTACTATTTTGCTCTCTTTCTTATACAAATTCATTCTTAAACTGCTCATTAAATCAGAAGTTCTCTTCACAGAATTCAGATTCTGTGCAGCCAGCTCCCAATATTCAGTTAACACTCTATCTAACTTATCCGTATCTAAATTTTCTTCTGAAATCTCCGCATCATTTTTAATAAATGTTTCTTTTAAATAATCCTCAAGAACTTCTAAATACTCTCTGTCATCCTCTTTTACAATTCTAAGATATTCACATAAATCCTTTAATAATAATTTTTCTGTTTCAATAAATCTTCGATGCGATGCACTTTCCTTAAAATTACCACTGCTGAAATTTTCATAATACTGTCGAGCCTCTCGCTTAATTTCTTCCAGATTTCTTTCCCAGTCTGCTCTCTCCTTTGCTCGATAATCCGCATACCGGTCTAATCCTCTGTTATGTTTCTTCTTAAATTCCATCAAAGTATAAATGATTTCCTCAAGAACCGGATTTTTTGCCAAAATACGATTTTCTACGAGCATTGACTGAAGCTGCTGCAGCGAATAATCATAACTAAACTGGTCTAAGAAATAATTTCTGAGCGTAGCAGAAATAACATAATAATCAGAAATCGGTGCTCCACCATAATAATAAACATTAAAAAGAGTATCTGAATTATAAGTACAATTTTCTAATGGGTCGTTTACAGCATACGCTAACTGCTGATAAACAGATTCATACTCCGGAATATCTTTTGATAATGCCTTCAGATACGCCGACGCAATATAAAATTTTTTATTTTTCAGCATTTCTTCATAATTACGTTTTAATTCAGATTTATCCTCTTCTGACAAACTCTTATGCTGTTTCGGTGCAGTCTTTAACTCTAACACTTCCGGTTCTTCTGGTATTTCTTCTGGCTCTATCTTTTCTTCAGAATGTTCTACATCTGATTCCGATTCCAGCTCTATTTTTTCATCTGTTTTCTCCAACTCCGACTCAGAAAAATTAACTTCAAGTTCTTCATCTTCTTCATCCGTATTTAAATCAAATGCCCCTTTAGTGTCATATCCATAGTACCAGATTTGTTTCGGATGTACTTCACCCAGTTCTTCTCTTAACCATTCTGCCACTTTTTTTGCATCTTCTACCGTTCGACCTGTTACAATCAGTGTATCATTTTCTTTTACCTGTCCCTTTAACATTTCAGCAAGCTCTTTAAACTCTTCCGGGTTTTCCGTAACAATTCCTGCAAACCAGTTCGTTTCTTTTTCATCAAAATCAGAATATCCCCTTATAAAATGGTCTGTTCCCAGGTGTGAATAACTTACTTCAAACTTATAATCCGGTACAAATTCTGTCTGCTTTTTCACTGTTTCTAATGCCAGAATTCTAGTCATTGCAGAATTAGCAGTATCCTTAATTTTCTCTCCCTTTTCATTCAAACCAGATACTTTATTTTTTATACAACGATTAATAAATCCTATCGATTCTTTTGTCTGGAAAATTCTTTCTCCTCTTGAAGAAAGCACATAAAATGCGCCCATTCCCGTAACAATATATTTATTAAGGTAGCCCTGCATATATAATTTTTCAGTTGCGTGTTCCAGATTTTCAGTTTTTAATCCTTTCTCTACAGCTACGCTTTCTATCGTATAACCACACGAATCCAATGCTTCTACCAGACACGCTATTTTTTCTTTTATGAACTGCTTAAAAATAATTTTTTTAAATTTCTCCACACTAAATCTTGCATCAGATTTACTGCTCTTTAAAACTCGTAAATCAGAAGGGTTTTCTTTTACCATTAATTCCTGATATCTTGAAATACCCTCTTCCACTTCTGTTTCTTCTTCATCTTGAACTTCTTCCGTTACAGCTAATACTTCTTTATCTTCTATCTCTTCTGTCACAGATGCTTCATTTTCATCTTCTATCTCTTCCGTTACAGCTATCTCGATTTCACGCTCCGCTTCTTCTGTTACAGCCGTTTCCCCCTCTATTCCTTCCGTGATAGTTAATTCACTTTCTACTTCTTCTGTATCAGTTGATTCACTCTCATCCTCTATTTCCCGCACTATTTCTGACACATTTTCAGTTTCTGCTTTTTCTTCCAAAAGAATCGTCTTGAATTGAATTTCTTCCAGAATTTCTTCTTCAAAATAAGAAGACAGTTTATACATCAATTTAAATTTAGCTCTTTCATCAGACTCATTGTATGCTTCTAATAACATTAGATATGGACCAACTTCTCTTTCAAGCATTTCTCTGTCTGATTCTTCGATTTTTACCTTCTCTAAATCCGATTTTTTCTCACCAAGAATTTTCACAACCTCTGCATTTTCAGAACTAAGCTCCATAAAAAAGCTGACTGCCTCTTTATACTTGCTTTTCTCTTCTTCTTTTTTCTGTAATGCACTCAGTTTTTCCTCTAAAATATAAATCTGTGCGCCTTCACAATTCTTGTCTATCTCACTATATTTTTCCGAAAAGTCTTTTTGAAGTTTTAAAATACCCTCTAATTGTTCCCTGATTTTTTCTCCCAGACTCTCCGAAAAAAACTCTCCGTTAGAACTATTGTTCCTAAATAATTCTATGTCTTCATCAAGCTTTGCTCTGGCATTTTTCATTTCTTTTAAGGTCTGTTGAAGGTTCTTTATTAACTCTAATTTTGCCATTTGCTCTCGTTCCTTTCTTTTGATTCTTTCGTACTTTCCACACTCTTTTACTAATGTCTTAATTATACATCATTCCATAGACAATATCTTGTATTTCTATGCTTTTATTGAATCATATTTTTGAAGTTTCATCTTGACCAGATTAATTTCTTTTTGAAACTTTGTCTCATTAGAATTATAACTTCAGTCAATCTAAGTTCTCTATGCAGACTTATCAATATCTGTTGTTGTTCTTCTGCATCTAATGGTATACTATTTGTATATGCTTAAACTCTAAATCTGCAATTTTGAAAGGTGGTGTAGCAATGTCCAAACCTTTAAAATTACCTGTCGGCATCGAAAATTTTAAAGAAATCCGCACAGAAGGCTTTTACTATGTCGATAAAACAAAGTTAATCAAACAATTACTGGAACAATGGGGAAAAGTCAATCTGTTTACCCGCCCAAGACGCTTTGGAAAGACTTTGAATATGAGTATGCTGCAATGCTTTTTTGAAATCGGAACAGACCCTGCACTTTTTGATGGTCTGTTTATTTCACAAAACAAAGACCTTTGTGAAACCTATCTGGGAAAATTCCCTGTCATCTTTCTTTCATTGAAAAACGTAGACGGACTCACTTTTGATGAAGCCCGATATCATTTAAGTGAACTGATTGGAATGGAAGCCGAACGTTTTCAATTTTTATTAGACAGTGACAGGCTATCCGATAACGATAAGAAAAAATACCATGCCTTAATTGATTTATCCGAAGGACACTATTCCATGGATAAAGGAATTTTGACATCCAGTCTGCAGATATTATCACAGCTTTTAAGTAAGCATTATAATCAAAAGACAATTATTTTAATTGATGAGTATGACGTCCCTTTAGATAAAGCATTTCAACATGGTTATTATACAGAAATGGTTTCTCTCATTCGTGGTTTATTAGGTCAGGCACTTAAGACAAATGATTTTCTTCAGTTTGCTGTACTGACAGGCTGTTTACGTGTCTCAAAAGAAAGTATTTTTACAGGACTCAACAACTTTAAAGTTTTATCCATTTCCGATGCCCGTTTTGACGAGCAATTTGGCTTCACGAACCTTGAAGTGACACAAATTTTAAAGAATTATCACTTAGAAGAACATCTACAGGAAACGAAAGAATGGTATGATGGTTATCGTTTTGGAGATGCTGATGTTTATTGTCCATGGGATGTAATCAATCATGTTGACCGTCTATGTGGAGACCCGAAAGCCTCTCCTCAATCTTACTGGATTAATACAAGTGGAAATGATTTAGTGAAACGTTTCATAGACAAAGCTGATAAAACCACGAGAAATGAAATTGAACGCCTCATTCATGGGGAAACCATTGAAAAAGCAATCCGATTGGAACTGACTTATGACGAAATTGACACCACAATTGATAATTTGTGGAGCGTATTATTTACCACCGGATATCTTACTCAGACATGCAGAGCAGAAAAAGAGATTTATTCTTTAAAAATTCCAAACAAAGAGATAAAAGAAGTATTCGTTCTTCAAATTCAGGAATGGTTCAAAAACATTATTCAAAAAGATACCAGACCTCTGCAAAATTTCTGCACTTCTTTTTTAGATGGAAACGCCGAAGAAATTCAAAACTATTTAATACACATACTCAGCAATATGATTAGTATTTTAGATACCAAAGCCCGTGATAATCAAAAAGAAAATTTTTATCATGGTCTACTGCTCGGACTTCTTAGAAGCGAACCGAACTGGCTCATTCACTCCAATACAGAGTCTGGAGATGGATTTTCCGATATTTTAATCGAGCCCGAAAATCCCGATGCTGGAATCATCATTGAAGTAAAATATTCTTCTTCCTTTACTGGTCTGGAAAAATCATGTGATACAGCACTGACGCAGATTAAAGAACGCAGATATGACGAAAAATTGCGAAATGAAGGAAGAAATGAAATTCTTGCTTATGGTATTTCTTTCTGTAAAAAAAGATGCTGTGTAAAAGCAGAAAAATTATAAAAAATCCAAAGGCAGGTGAGTAACTATGGGAAGATTTTTAAATCCAGATAATAGTGCATTTGAAGTTGCTTTAAATTCTGAAATTTATGTAGATAAAACAGGTCTTTTAACATATACCAATAAAGTATTAAACACAAAGCAGGCCTTAATCTGTAACAGCAGACCACGACGCTTCGGGAAATCCATTACAGCAGATATGATTACAGCTTATTACAGCCGAGGTTGTAATTCTAAAAAAATGTTTGAAAATCTGGAAATTGCTCAAAGTGATACATTTCAAAAACATTTAAATCAATATGATGTCATTCACCTTGATATTCAGTGGTGTCTCGAACCGGCAGGCAGCGTTGAAAATGTAGTTCCATTTATCATAAAAAGCACCTTAAAAGAATTACGAGAAATCTATCCGAATGAAGTGCCTGAAGAAGTTAATTCTCTTGCCGATGCATTATCGCGAATTAAAATGGTTACCGGAAAAAAATTTATTATCGTAATTGACGAATGGGATGTATTAATTCGAGATGAAGCCACAAACCAAAAAGTACAAGACGAATATATCAAATTCCTTCGAGGTTTATTTAAAGGAAGTGAACCTACAAAGTTTATCCAACTTGCATTTTTGACAGGGATTCTTCCGATAAAGAAATTAAAAACACAATCAGCACTCAATAACTTTGATGAGTTTACTATGTTAAATGCAAGTATTTTAGCTCCTTATATTGGATTTACGGAACAGGAAGTAAAAGAACTCTGTCAAAAATACGACCTGGATTTTGATGAAGTGAAACGTTGGTATGACGGATATCTTCTTGCCGGAAACGAAATTTATAATCCAAAATCCATAGTAAGTATTTTAACAAGAAAAGAATTTCAAAGTTACTGGTCTCAAACCGGAACTTATGAATCTATTGTTCCGCTTATCAACATGGACTTTGACGGACTTAAAACTACAATTATAAAAATGCTGGCTGGTGAATCTGTAAGAGTAAAAACGACCACTTATCAAAATGATATGGTAAATTTCAAAAATAAAGATGATATCTTAACATTATTGATTCACTTAGGTTATCTGGCTTATGATTCTAAAATTAGAAGCGCATTTATTCCAAATGAAAAAATCAGAAGTGAATTAATTGACGCTGTTGAAGAGGAACAATGGGACGAGTTTCTGGAACTTCAGATGAAATCAAACGAACTATTAAAGGCAACATGGGATTTTGATTGTGGAGCTGTTTCTGAAGCAATCGAAGAAATTCATTCCGGTTACGCTTCCATCATCGCATACAATGATGAAAACTCCTTAAGCAGTGTTTTAGGGATCGCATATCTTTCAGCAATGCAGTATTACTTTAAACCAATCCGTGAACTTCCGGCAGGACGAGGATTTGCAGACCTTGTATTCCTTCCAAGACGTGAATACCCGGAAATTCCTGCATTAATTATTGAATTAAAATGGAATCATTCCGCAGGAACAGCAATCCAACAAATCAAAGAAAAAAAATATGTTAAGGCTCTTGAATACTATAATGGAGAAATTTTACTGGTTGGAATTAATTACGATAAGAAAAGCAAAGAACATCAATGTATGATAGAGAAATATTAAATTTCCATACATCAAAACAGGCAGTGTCCATCCATTTAGACACTGCCTGATTTTCTGCCTCTTCCAAAATTTTTTCTATTTACTCAACCGATATAATTTCGCCCCATGGGATTCCACTTCTACAACCAGTTTTCCTTCTATTTCACCTAAATCTTTTTTCTCCCACAAATCTCGCATTTTATAACTTCCACTTAAATCTAATGCCCGAAAATCAACCGCAAAGTTTTCACTCCAGTTGGTTGTATTAAAAACTGCAAGGTAGACATTTCCGTCTTCATCGTCTGCCTGCCAGACAATCATATCCCCCTGACGGATCGCCTGATGTGCATTACGGCTTTTCTTTAACAATACCAAAACTTCTTCGTTGGTTAAAAGTGATTTTGTCCACTCATCCATATCGGTCAATTCACAACCAATCATAAGCGGAGAACGGAAAATATTCCATAAGGTAAGCATGGTTCTCTGCTCTGCTTTTGAAAGTCTTGTCCATCTGTCGCTTAAACCATGTTCGCATCCCCGAATTGAGATATGTCCAATCGGAAGCATATCACAGTCTGGGAAACAGCCT
>JAIIAN010000213.1 GCA_022717655.1 Bacillota bacterium
TAGAAAAGAGGAGTAAAAATGAGAAAAAAAACATTATTTATCGTACTATGCCTGCTTTCAGGGATTCTGACTCTTGGTGGATGTGGAAAATCAGACACTGCCGATGCAAAAGCACAGGAAAGTGAAGCAAAAGAAGAGGATGAATGGGAAGAAATTCCGGTTGCACCGATTGAAAAAGAGGATTTGAAAAAAATTGGAGTTCCATTAAAGGGAACAGTTGAGATAAAGCTGGAAAATAATACCGGAAAGAGTATTACCGGATTTGCAGTTAAGAAAAGTGAAAACAGTGAGTTTGGTGAAAATCTGCTTGAAGATGAAGATGTTTATGTCAAAGGCGAGAAGCGTTATTTTTACTATGATTATAAGCAGGAAGGTTCAGAAGAAGATTCAGATACAGATTCGTTAGTCTATGACAGCAATACAGAGGAAGAAACCGATGAGAGTGTACCGGAATATGATATTCAGATTACATACTTAAATGGCACAACTGCAGTGCTTCATGATTTTCCGTTTGATGACATGAAAGAAGGGACTTTAGAATTAGAAGATGAGCTTACTTATCTGACTTATACAAGTATCAAGACGAAAAAAGAAGTGGATACAAAAGACGCAGAGCGCAGTATCAAGACAAAAGAAGAAACCGCAGCAGCAGAAGTCCAAAGAAAGGCAGATGAGGCAGCAGCAGCAGAGGCAAAACGTCAGGCAGCAGCGGCGGCAGCAGCAAAACAGCAGGCAGAAGCAGCGGCGGCAGAAGCACAAAGACAGGCGCAGGCAGCAGCAGAAGCCCAGAAACAGGCAGAAGAACAGGCTGCACAACAGCAACAGCAGCAACAACAGCAGGATGCAAACCAAAATCAGGACGCAAACCAGAATCAGGATGCAAATCAGAGTCAGGACACAAATCAGAATCAGGATGCAAATCAGAATCAGGATGCGAACCAAAATCAACAGATGCCTGACAATACTACAACAGATAACAATACAACAACAGAAACTCAGCAATAAAAGCCTAGTAATAAGAGAGACAAGAATAAAAAATACAAGAATGAGAAACAAACGAAGGAGGTCATTGAAAATCAGAAACAATGACCTTTTTTGGTATGCGTAGAAAGGGTTGCTTCGTCTGCTTTAAGTATGGTATAATATAAAATGTATGATTAGATTTGCTTTAAGAAAGCAGAGGGAAATTAGATGTTAAATGAACAGAAAATTAAGAAAATGAGAAAGCTGGCCGTCTATGAGTCAGGCACAGGTCGTAAGCAGCTTAGAATTAGTAAGTATTATAGGAGTGATTATATCGGGCTTTCCTTGATTAAGAATTTTTTTCTTACTACAATTGCTTATGGTTTACTGCTTCTTGTGTATTTTGGAAGCAAGAGTGACTATCTGATGGACCATATCAATCAGATAGACGTGGTTGCACTCGGGGTGAAAGTGATTCTCCTTTATCTGGTTATGATTGTAGGCTACAGTATTTTTACTTATGCATATTGTTCTGTAAAATACAAGCAGGCGCAGGAGGGAGTAGAGGAATACTATCAGGGATTAAGCCAGCTTAAGAAGATGTATGACAAAGAAGAAACAAAAGCTGGTAAAGCGGCCAAAAGGAGGAAGGCATGACGAAACTATTACTATGGAAACAAAAGGTGAAAGAATTTTATGGAGAGCATGATTTCTGGATTACGCCTTTATTTAAATTTCTTTTGGCATTTGTTGTATTTTCACAGATTAACGGTTTATTAGGATTTATGGAGCAGATTGACAACATCTTTGTTGTTTTGATTTTATCCTTAATTTGTGCAGTATTTTCAATTAATGTGATGACCATACTGGCGTGTTTTTTGATTCTTGGTCATTGCTATGCGGTTGGAATAGAAACAGCGGGATTTGCAGCAATCTTACTGGTTCTGCTGATGATTTTATTTCTCCGTTTTACGTCAGAAGATAATGTGGCACTAGTGTTAACTCCGGTTTCATTTACTTTGCATATTCCGGCGGCAGTACCGGTAGGATGTGGTGTCTTAAGAGGTGCATCAAGTGCCGTACCATCCGGATGTGGTGTGGTATTATATTTCTTTATGAAGCTGGTAAAAGACAGAGCTACTGTGCTTCAGGGAAATGAAACAGAGCCACTGCAGAAGTTACAGCTTTTATTAGACGGTGTCTTAAAAAATGAAGAAATGTGGCTGACTGTTGTTGTCTTTGCAGTAGTTGTTGTGATTGTGAGTGTCATCAGCAGAGCATCATTTGATTATGCCTGGAGAATTGCCATTGTGACGGGTGCAGTTGTTTATGTCGTTATTATGGTATTTGGAAGCATGTTCATGAGTGTAAGCACAGAACTTGTGGGAATTATTTTATCTGGTGTATTTGCAATTATTATTGGATTTGCTGTGGAATTCTTTGAACTGGGAGTGGATTATTCGAGAACAGAACTGACTCAGTTTGAAGATGATGAGTATATTTATTATGTGAAGGCTGTTCCGAAAGCATTGGTTTCCGAAGGCAAAAAAAGCGTAAAGAAATTTACACCAAACTCCAAATTAGTGGAAGAAGTTAAGCCGGATCAAGTTAGACAAAATAAAGAGACAAGAGTACATCAGCAGGAAAGTCAGCATCAGGAAATGAAAACAAATCAGGAAGTAAATCTGAATCAGACCGAAGAAACACAGACGCAGGATTTTTTAGTAGAACAAAATACTGCGCAGGAAGAATCAGATGCTGTTCCGGTGGAACGTGTGTCACAAGAAGATTTTGACTTTGAAAAACAGTTAGAGGAATCTTTAAAAAACTTATAGAATTTTAGTTGGACGAGTAGATTAATTCAAGTCGAATGTACTAAGTCACCACTTATAAAAGTGGGAGTCTTATCGACAGAGATAAATAAGGGGGTGAGACTGTGGCAGATTTTTTATTATCCATAAAAAGTTATTTGAGTAGTATCAGACTTCCGTATTTTACGTGGAGTGATATTGTTGAGATCCTGTTGATTGCTTTTTTTGTGTATGAATTTATGTTGTGGATTCGTAATACCAGAGCATATTCTCTTTTAAAAGGAATTTTAATGGTACTTGCATTTATCTGTATTGCATTTTTACTGAAGATGAATACCATTTTATGGCTGGTTACGAATATGGCAGGATATGCAATTACAGCTGTTTTGATTATCTTTCAGCCAGAGCTTAGAAAGGCACTGGAAGAACTCGGGCATAAAAAAATCGTAAGCAGTATCATTCCATTTGATTCGGGCAAAAAAGAAGAGGATGGATATTTTTCCGACAAAACGATCAATGAAATTGTCCGTGCAAGTTTTGAGATGGGAGCGGTTAAAACAGGAGCGTTGATTGTCATAGAAGAAGAGACGATTTTAAATGAATATGCAAGAACTGGAATTTACCTGGATTCTTTGGTAAGCAGTCAGCTTCTGATTAATATTTTTGAACACAATACCCCGCTTCATGATGGGGCAATTGTCATTCGTGGAAACAGAATTGTTGCAGCAACCTGCTATCTTCCGCTTTCCGATAACATGGCACTGAACAAAAATCTTGGGACAAGACATCGTGCTGGAGTCGGAATCAGTGAGGTCAGCGATTCCCTTACCATTATTGTTTCCGAGGAAACTGGAAATGTATCGGTTGCAAAACAGGGAAAACTGGATGTGGCACTGACAAAAGAGGAATTAAAAGAGCGTCTGAAGAAAGAGCAGAATGCAACACCGGAGAAAGCAAAACGTAAAAAAATAATATGGAAGGGATGGGGAAAGAATGAAAAAAAATCTGATGAATAAATTGACCCTTAGAATTCTTTCTTTGTTCATTGCCATATTTATCTGGCTTCTGGTTGTCAATATTGAAGACCCTGTAAGGACAATTACAATTACCGATGTGCCGGTTACCTTTGCAAATGAGTCTTATATTGAAAGTATGAATAAAGTGGCTCTTATGGAAGATGGGAAAGATACTGTGGATGTCAAGGTGACGGGAGCAAGCTCGATTATAAAAAAAATCAGCAGAGACAACATTTCAGCGATAGCAGATTTAACGCAGATTGTTGATATGGAATCTGATCCGATTATGGTTCCGGTCTATGTCAGTTATTCGGGTATTGAAGCACATAACATAGAGGCAAGACCGAGAAACATTCCGATTACAATTGAAAACAGAGTGAGTCAGGAATATACGATTGCGGTGAATACAGGCGATACCAAACCGGAAAAAGGATACGAAGTCGGAAAGACAGAGACGAATCCAGACCGTGTGACAATCATTGGACCGGAATCGATTAT
The DNA here is from genome assembly GCA_022717655.1 of Bacillota bacterium. GTDB lineage: Bacteria > Bacillota > Clostridia > Lachnospirales > Lachnospiraceae > Blautia. Next base: position 4,289 of record JAIIAN010000213.1, read on the forward strand.
AAATAAGATTGGAAATGTAGTGGCACAGGTAGATGTCAGTGGAATGTCAAAGGATGATACCAGACAGTCCGAGATTAAAGTTTATGATAAAAATCTCGAAGAACTTTCTGAAAAGCAGATGTCGTATCTGAAGTTTGATATTCAGTCTACCACCATTGATGTAAATGTTGAATTATGGAAAGTGAAACAGGATGTTCCTGTGGAAGTGAAGTATTCCGGAACGGTAAAAGCCGGATATTATGTATTCCAGGTTTCTTCTACACCGAATACCATTAGTATTGCGGGAACGCAGGAAGCTTTAAAGCAGTTTGAAGAGGATGGAGATAAACTGATCATTCCGGCATCTCTGGTCAATATCAGTGGCAAATCTTCCGATTATGAAGTAAAAGTAAATCTGGAAGATTTGCTTCCGGAAGATATTGAACTTGCAACCGATGTCAGTGAGACTGCCCTTGTGACTGTGAAAATTCTTCCTTTAAACAGCAAGGAATATGAAATTCCGGTAAACAGTATCACAGTAAATAATAAGCCGTCGGATACAGATTTGGTATTTGACAGGGAAAAAATAACAGTGAGAATCCTTGGAACGGAAGAAGCACTTGAAAATCTAAAAGAGGCGCAGATTTCCTTAAGTATCGATTTGAAATCTTATGG
>JAIIAN010000214.1 GCA_022717655.1 Bacillota bacterium
GGGATGATGTGATTATCTGTGACCCTGAGGGCGAGTATTTTGCCCTTGTGGGAGCTTTGCATGGGCAGGTGGTAAAGCTGGCAACCAATTCCAAAGATTATCTGAACCCGATGGATATTCAGTTAAGCCACAAGGGGGATAAGGAAGCTCTGAAATTAAAGAGTGATTTTATCATTACCCTGTGTGATCTGATTGCCGGAGGAAAGGACGGTCTGGAGAATGATGAGAAAGGTATCATTGACGAATGTATCCGTCATATCTATGATGCCTATTTTGAAAATCCGGTGCCGGAGAATATGCCTATCCTTGAGGATTTGTATAATGCCCTTTTAGACCATAAGAATGCGAAAGCAGAGCGTATTGCCAATTCACTTGTGCTGTATGTGCATGGTTCGCAGAATTATTTTAATCACCGCACTAACGTGGACAGTAAGAACCGTATCATGTGCTTTGATATCAGGGATTTGGGAAACCAGTTGAAAGAGCTGGGTATGCTCATCGTACAGGATGCCGTATGGAACAGGGTGTCGCAGAACAGGGAGAGAAAAATCGCTACCCGTTATTACTGTGATGAGTTCCACCTTCTTCTAAAGGAGAGGCAGACTGCCATTTATTCGGTGGAAATCTGGAAGCGTTTCAGAAAATGGGGCGGTATTCCGACAGGTCTGACGCAGAATGTGGGCGACTTCTTAAAGTCGGAGGAAATCGAGGGTATTCTTGGTAACTCAGATTTTGTTTATCTCTTGAACCAGAATGCAAAGGATCAGGCGATACTTGCAGATAAACTGGGGCTTTCTGAAAAGCAGCTTTCCCATGTAACAAATTCACAGCCGGGTTCCGGTCTGATTCTGTTTGATAACGTGGTGATTCCTTTTGTGGATAAATACCCGACAGACACAAAGACCTATGCGATTATGAATACCAAACCGGAAGAAAGCGTAAAGCAGGAGGATGTTGATTAGTGGCAGAGAAAAAGAAAGACAAGTCGGCTGAGTTTGCCAGGGATAAGAGTGCTTTTGCTAAAGGTGGTTCCGAGAAGGGAACCGCTTCGCAAAAAGCACAGCATAAGTATTCCGGGACACATCAGTCAAGAGATGCAAATGACATTTCTAGAGATGTTCAGAAAAAGGTACAGTCTGAACCCTTTGGACAGAATGTCCAGAAGTCGGGGCAGTTAGCAAAACGCAGAAATAAAAAGCAATATCAGAAGCAGGACACTTTTGGACACAGTGAAAATCCTTCCGCAGAGCAGAAGGATTTGAAGTCCGAGAATACGGATGCAGAAAGTAAGAAGAAAAGCGATTTTTCGCAGGAAAACAATACTTTTACTGAGGATGGTAACAGGGAGCAGGAGGAACATCAGAAAAAGGATGATTACCACAGCAGGGATACCTACCACCAATCTGACAAAAAAGGAAAATACCACAGACGGGAGTATCAGAACAGGGAGCGGACAAAACAATCTGATTTTGAACGTGATTTCCAGACGAAGGAAAAAACCTTTACGGAAGGAGCAGAGCCAGAGTTTCATGGAAGCAAAAAATTAGACAGACTGCAAAGTAAGGCAGAGAAAGCCGGGAAAAAGACCGAAGCTGCAAGAAAGAAGATACCAAAGACAAAGGAGTATTCCTTTGAGCGTGTCTTTGATGAAAGGACAGGAAAAGCAAAGTATGTGCTGACTGCCGTGGAAAAAGAAAAGCAATTCAAACCGGATAGTCAGGTAAAAGTGGTTGCAGGCAGGGTAGGTGCAGAATATTCCAATTTTGCCCACGGCAAGGTTGCCGAAGTGGAGAAAGAAAATTCTGCTGTGGAAGGAGCACATAAGACGGAGCAGACAGCAGAGAATGTCTATCATTTTGTGAAACGCAATCATAAAAGCGGATTGCAAAGGAAGAAAGAGAAAGTCGCAAAGCTGGAGAAAAAGCAGTTTAAGAAAGAGATCAATTTCCGGTATCAGAAGTTTTTGGATGAAAACCCGCAGATGCAGGAAAAGACCTTGAAAAAGCAGATGCAGAAACGATTGCAGAAACAGCGTATCAAGCGGGAATATGCAAAGGCAAGGCGTGCAGGACAGGCAGCAAAGAATACAAAAGAAGCGGCTGCAAAATCAGCCAATTTTGTTACCAAGGTTGCCAAGAAAATACAGGAGATAGCGAGCAGGAATGTTTCACTTTTTGTAACAACCGGTATCTTTGCACTGCTTCTGATTATGATCATGACAGCCATATCGTCCTGTGGGGCGATGTTCTCAGATGGTATGAGTACCACACTGGCAGGAAGTTATATGAGTGTTCCGGCAGAGATTGATGCTGCGGACCTGGCGTTTTCCGAGCTGGAAATGGAATTGCAGAAAGAAATCAATGACATAGAAACGGACTATCCGGATTATGACGAATACCGCTACAATCTGGATGCCATAGGGCATGACCCGTTTGTTTTAATCAGTTACCTGTCGGCAGTACATACGGAATTTACGGCAAGTGAAGTGCAAAGTGAGATAGAAAGCCTTTTTGAAGAAATGTATGAGCTGACCTTAAATCCTACCACGGAAACAAGGACAAGGACTGTAACAGATCCGGAAACGGGTGAGGAAACGGAGGAAGAATACACCGTAACCATACTTGAAGTAACACTGACAGCCACCGATCTGGGTGTGGTGGTAGCCGGACACATGAATGAGGAGCAGAAAGAAATCTATGCTCTTTACAATGAAACCCATGGGCTGACACAGCAGTTTTATACACCGCTTAATTTGTATTGGTACAGCTATGTGTCGAGTTATTACGGCTACCGTATCAATCCGGTCACAGGGCAGGAACAGTTTCACCGTGGTGTGGATATAGCGGTGCCCACAGGGACAACCGTGCTGGCAGCGATGGATGGAACGGTTACAACAGCAACCTATGATGCTTCTTATGGTAATTATGTTGTGATAGAGGACAGCAATGGTTACTGCACCAAGTATGCACACATGGATACATTAAGTGTCAGTGCCGGACAGACAGTTACACACGGAACAACCATAGGAACAACGGGAAATACGGGAAGCAGTACCGGAAGCCACCTTCATATCGAGTGTTTGTATAACGGGGAGTATTATAACCCGTTATTTTACTTTGATGTGGGTGAGGGAACTCTTTATGGAGAAAGTCCGGGCGGTGGCGGTTCACCGGGAAATGTCACACCACCAGATTCCTATGATGATGTAACAGTACAGGCACTTATGGAGGAAGCAGCAAGATATCTTGGTTATCCGTATGTATGGGGCGGTTCTTCTCCGTCTACAAGTTTTGACTGTTCCGGCTTTGTATGCTGGGTATTTACCAACAGCGGCGTACATAATCTGCCAAGAACTACAGCACAGGGGATTTATGACAAGTGTACTCCGGTGTCAGCGGCAGATGCCAAGGCAGGGGACATTATCTTTTTTACAGGTACTTACAATTCACCGGGACCTGTCAGCCATGTGGGTATCTATTGCGGAAACGGTGTTATGATACACTGCGGTGACCCAATCAAATATGCTTCTATCAATACACCATACTGGCAGAGCCATTTCTACAGTTTCGGAAGATTAAATTAAAAGCAGGAAGTGAGGATAAATGACAAAGGAAAGAATTGAAAAAGAGCTTCTGAAAGTCCGGGAGCAGCTTGCAGGATTGCAGGCAAGGCAGAAGGACTTAGAGGAGCAGTTACAGATGGCAGAGGATGCGGAGAAAATGAAATTTATTGAGAAGAATAAAATTTCTCTGGAACGGCTGATTTTACTGAATAAAGTCAGTGAGGAAGAAATCCTGCATCTATTAAAGAAAAAAGAACAGGAAGAAAAGACACAACAATCAGAAAAGGAGGCAGTAAGCCATGAAAAAAATGAAACTATCATCTAAGGCGGTGTTATCGCTTATTTTATCAGCAGTTTTGTTCTGTATGCCTGCTTTGGGATTTGCCATGAACGGAAATTATGCAGTGAGTGTTCATGCAGAGGATACAGAGACGGAAAGTAGTTCGGAGGAAAACAGCACCGAGAATGAGACAGAGCAGGAAACAGAAAGTGGTTCTGAAGAAAACAGCACGGAAGAGGATACGGTATCCGGTGGTGATGTGAAAGAACCGGAGTGTACCTGTGAGGATAAATGTGGTGCGTATGAATATGACCATAATTGCGAGGTATGTGCAAAGGATTATAAGCTCTGTGCATATAAAAAGCCGAATGTCACAATCCAGATCAATCAGCCGGATGGGTGGCATAATGACAAAGCAACCGTGACATTTACAGTTGCGGATGTGGCACACACAGGGAATTTTGAAATTGCAAAGATACAGGCGAAGGTAGGACAGAATGGAAGCTGGACGGATGTGACAGAGGACAGAAAGCTGGAGGTTTCTGAAAACTGTACGGTGTATGTGCAGGTCACTGACCAGAAGGGAAATACCTATGAGAGAAGCCGTGCAATCAAATGTTTTGATACCACAAAGCCTACGCTTAATGCTGCGGTCAGTGACGGACTTTTGAGTGTACAGGTACATGATACGGATTCCGGAGCGAAAGCAGTCTATGTTAACGGATATGAATTTACAGACCTTACAAACGGAACTTTGAATATCCGCCTGCAGCAATTTGATGCGGGGTATGAGTATTTTACCATTTCTGCAATGGACAATGCCGGAAATATGTCGGAGGTCTACAAGACGAAAAATCCATACTACAAAGACCCGGCAGATGAGAGTGATGACAATCCGGCAGAACAGCTTCCGGTCAATGCAGAAGCTACAAAGCCGGGAAGTGCCACAGGAACCGTAACGGAGCATACCAAGACAGACAGTAATGGGAATACCACTTCACAGACAAATCCTGCGGAGCAGAAGAAACAGGCAATGGCGGAAGCGGATGCTTCGGAGAAAGCAGAGAATGAGGATAAGGAGAGTAAGCAGTCCGAGC